>NZ_CP159307.1:1500000-1750158 GCF_040448695.1 Dehalogenimonas sp. 4OHTPN
CGGCGGGCGGGACACTCCAGGACGCGGTCAAGGCAACGGTGTTCATCACCGACCTTAAAGGGTTTGCCGCGATGAACGCGGTTTACGCCGAATTTTTCCCGAACTGGCCTCCGGCCAGGAGCACCGTCGAGGTCTCCGGGCTGGCCAGGGGCGCCCTGGTGGAGATAGAGGCCGTCGCGGTTATCGGGGATGGAAAATAGCTATGCCGACCTACGAATACGATTGCCCGACCTGCCAATCCAAATACGAAGTAACCCGCAAATTCAGCGAAACCGGCGGCGGCACCTGCCCAAAGTGCGGCCGCGAGGGGCGCAGGGTATACTGCGCGCCGTATCTGGTGTTCAAGGGCCCGGGCTTCTACGTTACGGACAGCCGCACCGAGAAAGATCCCGAACTGGAACACCGCCAGAAGGAAAAAGAAGCCGCCGAAAAAGCGGAAAAAGCGGCCGCGGAGCCGGAAGCCAAGAAGACCGAACCGGATGCCGGCACCGGCAAGCCCGCCCCGGCCGAGAGTAAAAGCCCGGCGGTGCCGGAAAAATAACAGCGGAAATCCTGGAAGGCTATCACGATGACATCAGGCACCGGTCTGGTCATAAGAAAAGAACGGAAAAAGGATTTCAGAGTAGTCGAAAACCTAATCCGCGAGGCGTTCTGGAACCGCTATATCCCGGGCTGCAGCGAACACCTGGTGCTCCATAAACTCAGAAAACACGCCGATTTCATACCCGAACTCGACCTTGTCGCCGAAAAGGACGGGAGGATCACGGGGCAGATCGTTTTCAGCCGGGCCGTCATCAGAGACGACCGGGGCGAAGAAAAAGAAGTCATCAGCTTCGGGCCGGTGAGCGTATTGCCGGAATTCCAGAAACTGGGCATCGGCAGCGCTTTGATAAAGCATGCCATCGGCCTGGCGCGGGACATGGGGTTTGCCGCCGTTTGCATCTACGGCGACCCGAGATATTACAGCCGTTTCGGCTTCAGGTGCGCCGAAAAGTACGATATCAGGACATCTGATGGCAAATTCGCCGCGGCCTTGCTGGCGCTGGAGCTGCGGCCGGGGGCATTAAAGGACACGCCGGGCCGGTTCATGGAAAGCTCCGCCTTTGCCATTAATGAATCTGAACTCTTGAAGTTCGACACCCGGTTCCCTCCAAAGGAAAAAGCTGAAACGGAGTCGCAGCGGGAATTCATGACTCTGGTCAGCCTCAGGTACTGACGCGGGCCGGAAATAGAAACAGGCGGCTAGAACAGGTCATCCGCCGCGGGATCAGCCGGGGAGTCAGATTTCACCGCGCCGGTCTCCGGCCTGGGGTGGCGGGCGCGGCGGGGGTTGAGCGCCCGGATAAAGTATTGGCAGCCGATGACGAGGTCATCCTTGGCCAGGCGGCAGCGGCAGGGGAACTGGTTGCGGTTGCAGACGTCGCAGAGTATCTCTGAGCCGCCGGTCAGACCATCCACCATCAAAACACCTCACACCACACCCATTAAATTGTGCCAATTGTATGGCAGAAACCGCCGCCGGGCAAGAATTATTTTTCCGGTTGACATATTATTTGGGCTGCGGCCGGCGGCTGATTTAACCTTGCGCGCCGCTTGTGCTATCATTACGTAAATTAGCGAGGCGAATGCAAACATATGAAACTCGGTGCCGGGGAACTCCTCCTGGTCGTGCTCATCATCGTGATTCTGGTGGCGCTGTCGCGCGCCAAGAAAACAGTCCAGGAAGTCAAGAGGGAAACCGAGGCGGCGCGCCCGGCCCGCAAAGCCGTCCCGGTCAAACCGCCGATCAAATATCCCCAGCTCCAGCTTTTAGGCATCCTGGTGATGCTGGTAGGCGTGGCCATGGCCGCCATCGGCTACCTGCTCCAGGAGGGGGTCATCTCCACCCTGTCGGTGGCGGGCATCGCCGTGCTGGTCTTCGGCATCGCCTTCATCATCCTGGCGCGCCGCCGGTAGGACGGCGCCGGCCGGGAAACCGGAGCGCGAGCAAACACTATGATTTTCAACCGCATCGGCATTATTTATCATCCGCTCAATAAAGCGGCTTTCGACCTGGGCCAACAGATTTCCGATTACCTCCAGGGTTCCGGCGCCGACTGCTGGCTGGGCTCCGCCTGGGAGAGCGACCAGTTGATACAGCGGATGGACGGCACCGACCTGGTCATCACCACCGGAGGCGACGGCACCATCCTCCGCGCCGCCCAGGCGGTGCTGCCGCGGGATATACCTATCGCATCGGTCAACCTGGGCAAGCTGGGTTTCATGACCGAGATACCGGCCGATGAAGCCATGGTCCAGCTGCAGCGTATTTTCGGGGGCGAGGGCTGGTATGACTGCCGTTCGGTCCTCGAGGTCAGCCTGACCTCCGGCAAAGGGCCGGAGAAGCAATTCCTGGCGGTCAACGACGTGGTGGCGGCGCGGGGCGGCATCGCCAGAATCATTTCCGTGGAGTGCCGGGTCGGGGACGCCCATTTTGCCACTTTCAAGGGCGACGGCGCGCTGGTGGCGACGGCCACCGGTTCTACCGGTTACAACTTCGCCGCCGGCGGCCCGGTGCTGCACCCCGATTCTTCCGATATGCTGCTGACGCCGATATTGCCCCACCTGGGGCGGAGCTACAGCCTGGTGGTTACCGGGGACAAGACAATCGGGATGAAAGTGTCCACCAATCACCAGGCGACGTTGTGCATCGACGGGCATATCAACGTCGAGCTCAAGACCGGAGATGTCATCCAGGTGCGTACCAGCGGCCGCCGCCTGCGGTTTATCAGGCTGCGGCCGGAAAACTCCTTCTACGCCGAACTGGACCACAAATTGAAAGGCAACAGACTGACATGAAAGTTGAAAAAGCCACCATCAAGGACGTACCCCAGATACATAAGCTGGTCAATTCCTTCGCCGAGAGGGGCGCCATGCTGGCGCGGCCGCTTTCGGAGATCTATGAAAATATCCGCGATTTCTTCGTGGTGCGTGAAAACGGCAGCGTCGTAGCCTGCGCCGCGCTGCACATCTCCTGGGCCGACCTGGCCGAGGTCAAGTCGCTGGCGGTCGAATCATCCCACCAGCGGCAGAAATTCGGCAGCGCCCTGGTCAAGGCCTGCCTCAAGGAAGCCCGGGAACTGGGCATCAGCACCGTGTTCTGCCTGACCTACCAGCCGGTGTTCTTCTCCACCTGCGGCTTCAAAGAGGTTGAAAAGAAGGAACTGCCGCACAAGGTTTGGGGCGAGTGCTACCGCTGCCCGAAATTCCCCGACTGCGATGAAAGCGCCATGACCTTCAGCATCCCGGCGGCGGTCAATGCCTGAAAAAATAATCTCCAGCCGCACGGCTTTCAGCGGGCATTTCCGGGTGCGCCAGGACACCATCCGAACGGGCGCCAGGATAAGTACGCGCGACATCGTCGAATACCCCTCAGCGGTGGCGATGATAGCCGTGGATAACAACGACAAGATTATTCTGGAGCGGCAATACCGCCATGCCGCCGGCCGCGACCTGCTGGAGATACCGGCCGGCGGCATCGACCCCGGCGAGACGCCGGAAGCGGCGGCCTGCCGCGAGATGCAGGAAGAGACAGGCTACCGGCCGCGGCGCGTTGAAAAACTCACCAACTTTTATTCGGCGCCGGGTTATTCCACCGAGCTTTTGCACCTGTTCCTGGTTAAAGACCTGGTAGAGGACCGGTTGACCGCCGAGGACAGCGAGGAGATTACCCTGGTGACGGTGTCACAGGAAGAAGCGCTCAAGCTTATCGCCGGGGGACAAATCATAGACGGCAAGAGCATCGCCGGGCTGCTGTTCTATTTCAACCTGAGATAGCGCCCCCGAATCATCTTCCGTCATTCTTACGATAACCCGGGGAGAAGCCCCAGCGCCCAGTAGGCCGCCATCCCCAGCACCACCGACCCGAAGAGGTTTCTAACCTTCCAGGCGAACAAAAGCACAGCCGCGGCGGAAAGTAACAGCCGAGGCTCGGCGCCGACCTCTCCGCCGTCGCCGGCGAAGACCGCCGGGAAGACCAGCGCTGACAGTACCGCCACCGGCACGTACTCCAAAAAGACCTTTGCCCGGTCCGGTATCGTCAGGCGGCTCACCAGGGCCATCGGCAGGAACCGCGGCAGAAAAGTCACCGCCGCCATTCCCAGAAATAGCAGCAGCATTTCAGGCCGCATCGGTTTTTACCTCCGCCTCGATTGGAGCGGGCTGCCGCCGCGACAGCCACAGACCGGCCAGCGGCGCAGCCGCCGCCGCGGCCAGGATGAACAAATTGTTGGGCATGAAACCCTTGAAGACAAGCGCCAGCCCCCCGGCGGCCAGAGCCACCGCCAGATGAGCCCGGCTCTTGAGCTGGAGCACCAGCAGGCAGATAAAGAGCGCCGTCATGGCGAAAGGGATGCCGAAGGAGGCGCTGTCGATGAGTGATCCGAACACGGCGCCGATGACCGAACCGGACAACCAGGCGGTGTAGGCCGTCGCCTGAAGGGCGATGAGGTAGGTCGGGCGGCCGGCGATCTTTGACGTGTCATGCATGGCCACGGCGAAGGATTCATCGGTGAGGAAGGCGGACAGAGGAACGAGTTTGTTCATCGACTGACCCTTGAAATACGGAGCGATGGCCGAGCTCATCAGCAGGTGGCGCAGGTTGACGGCGAAGGTGGTCAGGATAATCGGCAGCACGCCGGCGCCGGAAGCCAGCATGCCGACGGCGATGAACTGAGACGCTCCGGCGAAGACGAAAAAGCTCATCGCCCCGGTCTCCAACGCCGACAGCCCGGCGGCGCGGGCTAGCACGCCGTAGGCGATGCCTACCGGCAGGTAGCCCAGAACGACAGGCAGGGCAGCCTTGATGCCGTCGCGGATGTCTCTAGTCAATGAAAAGCTCTAAGGTAACGCCGTGGAAGGGCAGCGACGAGGCAACATCGACGGCCGGCCTGAAACCGCAGCTGTCATAGAGGCGGCGGGCGGCGTCCAGGCCGTCCATGGTCCACAGCCAGGCGGTCTTGTGTCCCGCCCGGCGGCAAAAGTCCAGGGCGCGGGTCAGCAGTTCCCGCCCGATGCCGCGGCCCTGGCAGGCCGGATCCACATGGAACCAGCGCAGCCGGGCGCCGGGACGCTCCGCCGGGGCGCCGACGACGGCTATGCAGCCGACGAGCAGGCGATCGGTGTGCGCTGAAAGCAGCAGGTCGCGGCCTTCGGCGTAGGTGTCGTGGAAGTCGCACATCTGGCGGGCCATCGTCACCTCGAAGGAAACGCCGGGCCGCGCCCAGGCGACATCATAGTATTCGCCCTGCATCTGGATCATGCGGCCGAGATACCCCGGGCGGAAGCCTTCGATGAATGTCACAGATAAATCAGCCATAAGTTACCGGGACACCCGCCCTATCCGAGTTCCCCCGAAAGCTGCCGCCCGCCCAGAAGATGGAAATGAAGGTGCTGGACGACCTGGCCGCCCTCCTTGCCGGAGTTGACCGTCACCCGATACCCCTTCTCTGAGATGCCCTCTGAGTGGGCGAGATCATTAGCCAGGTCAAATACATAAGCGACCAGCCCGAAATCATCGCCGCGGATATCGCTTAAAGAGGCTATGTGCTTCACCGGCACGATCAATACGTGTGTCGGGGCCTGGGGGCGGATATCACGGAAGGCGATAACCTTGTCATCTTTATGTAATATATCCGCCGGAATAGTCCCGGCGGCGATCTGGCAAAAAATACAGCTCATTTTTGGTTCTCCTTCCATATTCACGGCTTTGAGATTCGACCTTGTGGGCTAGGTCAGAATAGCATGCTATTTGATGCGATAACGAGCCTGCCCGATTTTGAACTGGTCGCTGCCCTGGGCGTCAATGGCGACAACAGCCGGAAAATGCTCCACTTCAAGCTTGAACACCGCCTCGGCGCCGAGGTCAGGGTAAGCTATAACCTCTGCCGATTTCACTCTCAGGGAGAGCAGCGCCCCGGCGCCGCCGATGGTTATCAGATACACGGCGCCGTGTTGTTTAATGGCTTCGGCGACCTGCGGCGAGCGTTCGCCTTTGCCCACCATTACCCGGAGGCCTTCTTCAACAAGGCGCGGCGTGTATTTGTCCATGCGGGCTGAAGTCGTCGGGCCGCAAGAACCGATGATCTGTCCCGGACGGGCCGGCGAAGGTCCCATGTAATAAATCACCGCCGTTGAAAGATCAATCGGCAGGCTATCACCGCTGTCGAGAGCCTCGATGAAGCGTTTGTGCGCCGCGTCGCGGGCGGCGTAAATGGTGCCGGAGAGCAGCACTCTGTCGCCGGCTTTAAGCTCGGCGATAGTTTCGGCCGGCATGGGCAGTCTTATCCTGCGCCACTCGTTCACAGCACCGCCTCCTTGTGGCGGGCGCTGTGACACTGGAGGTTGACCGCCACCGGCAGGCTGGCGATGTGGCAGGGCATGCTCTCGATATGAACGGCCAGGGCGGTGACGCTGCCGCCGAGACCCAGCGGCCCGATGCCCAACCTGTTCACCTTCCCCAGGATTTCCCGCTCCAGAGCGGCGGCGTCGGCGTCAGGGCTGGGCTTTCCGACCTTGCGGAGAAGCGAGCGCTTGGCTAAAAGCATAGCGGCTTCGGCGGTGCCGCCGATGCCGATGCCGATAATGAGGGGCGGGCAGGGTTTGCCGCCGGCTTCCTCAACGGCGCGGACGGCGGCCTCGATGACACCGCCGCGGCCTTCGGCCGGCTTTAGCATATAGAGGCGGCTCATGTTCTCCGCGCCTGAACCCTTGGCCATCAGGCTGATGTTAACTTTATCGCCCGGAACGACGCGGTAATGAATGACCGGCGGGGTGTTGTCGCCGGTGTTGACGCGATCGGTGACCGGTCCTGCGACCATCGACTTTCTAAGGTATCCTTCGATGTAGCCTTTGCCGACGCCATCGGCGACGGCAGTTTCGAGATCGCCGCCGGTGATGTGAACCTCCTGCCCGACATCGATGAAGACCACGGCCACGCCGCAGTCCTGGCAGAGCGGTTTGCGGTGCGACATCGCCTGGTGGACGTTCTCAATGATCATTTCCAGCATTTCACGGCCGAGCGAGGATTTTTCAACATCATGCGCCCGGGTTAGAGCCACTAAAACGTCGGGGGATATTTCATAATTGGCTTCCTCGGCAAGGCGGGCCACGGCGGCGGTGATGGTGGAGGCTTGGATTTCACGCATAAGGCACATTATAAGTCAGGCTAAGGTCGGATGTCATTGGCATCAGTACCAGTCCCGTATTCACCCTCCGGCAAGCTCAGAGAGAACGGAAGGCGGTGTGCAAGTCGTTTCGGTTGGAATAAAAAAGAACTTACAGGTTGAGCGCGGCGATCATCTTCCTGACCGCCTCGGCGGAGGCATTGAGGGCTGCCGATTCTTCGGCGTTAAGCGGCAGCTCGATGATATCTTGTATGCCGCGGCGGCCCAGCCTCACCGGAACGCCAAGAACCACGTCCGACAGGCCGTACTCGCCGTCCAGGCAGGCGGCACAGTTCATCCGGGTGCCGGAATCGGCGACGACGGCATTAACCATGTGAGCAATAGAAGCCGAAGGAGCATAAAAAGCTGAGCCGGTCTTCAGGAAGCCGACGATCTCGGCGCCGCCGTCGACGGTGCGCTCAGCCAGGGCTTTTTGTTTGGCCTCGTCAACGAGTTCGGAAAGGGGCTTGCCTTTGACCGTCGTGAACCTGGGATAGACCACCATGCTGCCGCCGTGTTCGCCCATCACGCAGGGTGAAACATCGCGGGCATCTACACCCAAGTCTTCGGTAATGAAGGCGGCGAGGCGGCCGCCGTCGAGGACGCCGGACAGGCCGAAGACGCGCTGCCGCGGCAGGCCGGAGACCTTTAAAGCCAGATACGTCATGGCGTCAACCGGGTTGGTGACGATGATAAAAACGGCGTTAGGGGACACTGCCAGCGATTTCTCCACCACCTCGCGGACGATTTTGGCGTTGATGCCGATAAGCTCGTCGCGGGTCATCCCCGGCTTGCGGGCGATGCCGGCGGTGATGACAATGATGTCGGAGCCGGCGGTCACATCGTAGGAGTTCGAGCCGACCAGCTTATGGGTGAAGCCCAAAACGTTGGCCGACTGCCGCAGGTCGAGGGCCTTGCCCTGGGGAATACCCTCAACGACGTCCACCAGGGCGACGTCGCCAAAATCTTTCTCGATGAGGCGCTGGGCCAGGGTGGCGCCGACATTGCCGGCGCCGACGACGGTGATTTTCATCTTAGATTCATACTCCAACCGGGATTAAATCCCCTTAGTCTCCCTTTTTCAAAGGGGGAGATACTAGCGCAGTTTTTCGATGACAGCGTCGGCCACCTGAGACGTCCCGACCGGGGTTGCGCCCGGGGCAGCCAGGTCGTAAGTGACGGATTTGCCTTCGGCGATGACGGCGGCGATGGCTGTTTCCAGCCGGTCAGCCGCGAAGGTCTCGTTGAGGTGCCGGAGCATCAGCACGCCGGAGAGCATCATAGCCATGGGATTGACCTTGTTCAAGCCCTTGTACTTGGGGGCCGAACCGTGGGTTGGTTCGAAGACGGCGAAGTCATCGCCGATGTTGCCGCCGGGAGCGACGCCCAGCCCGCCAATCAGCCCGGCGCATAAATCAGACAGGATGTCGCCATAGAGGTTAGGACAGGCAATGACATCGAACTGCTGCGGATTCCGGACAAGCTGCATGGTCATGTTGTCCACGATGCGGTCCTCGAATTCGATGTCGGGATAAGCGGTCGCCACGTCGCGGGCCACCGCCAGGAACAGGCCGTCGGAAAATTTCAGGATATTGGCCTTGTGCACCGCGGTGACCTTCTTGCGGCCGTAGCGGCGGGCATACTCGAAGGCGTACTTGACGATGCGGCGGGTGCCGGTCTCGGAGATCATCTTGATAGAGAAACCGGCGTCGTCGCGGATCTGCTTCTCGCCCTTGTCGCGGAGCATCTGCTTCAATTTCTCGGCCCAGTCGGTGCCGCGCTCGAACTCTATGCCGGCGTAGAGGTCTTCCATGTTCTCGCGGACGATGACCAGGTCCACGTCCTCGTAGCGCGACGGCACGCCCCTGAAGCTCTTGCAGGGCCGCAGGCAGGTGTAGAGGTCGAGGGCTTTACGAATGGCGACGTTGACACTGCGAAAGCCGGAGCCGACGGGGGTGGTAATGGGACCTTTGATGGCTACTTTATTCTTCCTGATGGAGTCCAAAACGTTGTCCGGCAGCGGCGTGCCGTATTGGGCGATGACATCAACGCCTGCATGCACCACTTCCCAGTTGAAATTGACCCCGGTGGCTTCAAGGACGCGGCGGGTGGCGTCCGATATTTCCGGGCCGATGCCGTCGCCGGGGATGAGGGTTACGTTGTGAATCATGGCGCTCCTTTAATGACAATCGTGGATCGAGATTCTTAGCTGAGCTCAAGATAATGTGATGGCTATAGCTTGAAATCGCCGTGCTTCTTGATGTAGGGCATCAAGCCGCCCTCGTTCAGGATGGCCAGCATAGCGTCCGGTATCTTGCCGAAGGTAAGGGTCCGGCCGTTGGTCTTATCAAAGATGACGCCCGCCGCCAGATCTACCTCAAGCTCGTCGCCCTCGTCAATCCTGTCGGTGTCGCACACCAGCACCGGCAGGCCGACGTTGATGGCGTTGCGGAAAAAGATGCGGGCGACGGACTTGGCTAACACCGCCGAAACTCCAGCCATCTTGATGATGACCGGGGCGTGCTCACGGCTTGAGCCCAGGCCGAAATTGCTGCCGCCGACGACGAAATCGCCCCGCTTGACCCTCGAAGAGAAGGTCGGGTCGGCATCTTCGAGGACATGCTTGGCCAGCTCCGACAGGTTGCTGCGGAGATGAACGAGGCGGCCGGGGGCGATCAGGTCGGTGGAAATGTTATCGCCGAATTTGAAGGCTTTACCCTTGAGCATTTATGCAACCTCCCGCGGGTCGGTGATGACGCCGGTGACGGCCGAGGCGGCGGCTGTCGGCGTGCTGGAAAGATATATCAGTCCTTCAGGATTGCCCATGCGGCCCAGGAAATTGCGGTTGGCGGTAGACAGGCAGGTCTCGCCGTCGCCCAGTACGCCCTGATGAACGCCCAGGCAACCGGCGCAACCTGGAGGCAGAATCGTCGCCCCAGCCTGAACCAGATCCTGGATGTAGCCCATCCTCATCCCGGCAAGCATTACCTGAGGGGAGGCGGGAGCCACCAAAAGGCGGGTGGCCGGGTTGCGGCGCTTGCCGCGCAGGATATCGGCGGCCAGTTTCAGATCTTCGAGGCGGCCGTTGGTGCAGGTGCCGATAAAGACCTGATCAACTTTCATACCCTTCAGCTCCCCGACAGCGGCGGTGTTATCAACGGTATGCGGCTTGGCAACGGTCGGCTCGAGAGCCGCAAGATCGATGTCGATAACACGCTCGTAGACCGCGTCCTCATCCGCAAAGAGGCGGATGTGGTCTTTAGACCGGCCCTGCTGGGTGAGATATTCCAGGGTCGCGTCGTCTGACGGGAACAGGCCGACCTTGGCGCCGGCCTCAACGGCCATGTTGGCGATGGTGAGCCGGTCGGTCACCGGCATGGCAGCGACCCCCGGGCCGCCGAACTCCAGCGATTTGTAGGTCGCCCCGTCAGCGCCGATCATGCCGATTAGATGCAGGATAACATCCTTGGCGGTGACCCTGGGCTGCAATTTCCCGGTTAGACGGATGAAGTAGGTCTCCGGCACCCGGAACCAGGTTTTGCCCAGGCCGAAAGCCGCGGCCACATCCGACGAACCCATGCCGGTGGCGAAGGCGCCGAGGCCGCCGGCGGTGACAGTGTGCGAATCGGCGCCGACGATGACATCGCCGGGACAGGCGTACCTTTCGGCCATGATCTGATGGCAAACGCCTTCGCCGACATCGGACAGCACCGCACCGTAATCTTTGGCGAACTTGCGCAGAAAAGTGTGGTCGCAGGAGAGTTGCTTCTGCGGCGACGGCGCAGCGTGATCAATAAAGAGGATGGTGTGCGTCGGGTTGGCCAGTTTCGGCAGGCCGAGGCTTAAGAACTCGCGGACCGTCAACGGCCCGGTGGTGTCCTGAACTAAAGCCCAATCAACCGGCGACACGACGATGTCTCCGGGCTTAACATCAAGACCGGTTTTCATCGAGAGAATTTTTTCAGCTAAAGTTTTACCCATACAACCTCAAAATCCGAATATCGAAGAACGAAATCCGAAACAAACTCTAAATTATAATCCAGAAATAGAAACATCGCCCTCACCCTTATCTTCTCCCGCGAGTCCGCGCGGGCGAGGAGGGTCAAGGGACGATGATAGCCAGGACGTCGTCACGGGAAACGCGGTCGCCGACGCCGAATTTGACCGCCGCCACCGTGCCGTCAGCCGGCGACGGCAGGTCAATGGCCATTTTCATCGCCTCCAGGACGACCACGGTATCGCCGGACTTGACCTTGTCGCCGACCTTGACCTCATAGCGCAGGACGACCCCGGGCATGGGGGCCAGCACGTCTTCGCCGCAGGGTTCCGGGGCGGAGGCAGGCTTAGCTTCGGTTGCAGCCACCGAGGACTCGACCGGTTTCGGAATCTCGACTGCCTTGGGCGGTTCAACCGCTTTCCGTCCTTCGACAGGCTCATGACGAACAGTCGCCGCTGCGGGCGGCGGCGCGGCCGAAGGCTGGGCCGGAGGAGGCGCGTAGACTGCCGGCGCGGCGGTTGAGGCTGACTCCACGCCGACGCAGTAAACCTTGCCGTCCAGATGGACGTTGAAGTGCCGTAGACCGCCGGCGGGGACAGACACCGGAGAGGGCGCCTGGGCGGCGGGCTTCTCGGCGGTCTTTTCGGCCAGTTTTCCGGCCTTGGCTTTGGCGATAAGCTCGTCCTCGCGCTTGACGTCGTCGATGGTTTTAGCCCTGACGTCCGCCGGCGGGGTTTCAAGGCCATACTTCCATTTCAGGAAGCGCAGGCCGACCTGCGGGTACAGGGCATAGGTTAAAACGTCGCCGATGTCCCTGGCGATGCCTTTTGTAGCTTCTTTGGCCGCCTCAAGCTCCGGTTTCAGGACATCAGCGGGGCGGACGGTGATGGGTGACTCGCCGCGCTCGTAACCTTTGAGGGCTAGCTTCTGGATTTCCGGGTCGACCGGCATCGGCGGGCGGCCGTAGAGGCCGTAGAAGTAGTCTTTGACCTGGGCGGAGATGACCTTGTAACGGCCGAAGAGGACGTTCTGCACCGCCTGAATGCCGACGATCTGGCTTGTCGGCGTCACCAGCGGCGGGAAACCCATTTCTTTGCGGACGCGGGGAATCTCCTCGTAGACCTCGTCGATGCGGTTCAGGGCGCCGGCCTCACGCAGCTGCGAGACAAGATTGGAGATCATGCCGCCCGGCACCTGGTGCTCCAGCACCGCGGTGTCGATGACCGACATCCTGGTGGTGTCCTGGAAGTCGCGGTATTTGGGCGAGATCTCTTCGAAGTAGTCGCCGAACTTGAGGAGCTGGTGTAGGTTGAGGCCGGTGTCCCGCGGCTGGCCGGAAAGCGCGGCGACGAACGGTTCGACCGCCGGATGCGAAGTCCGCAGAGACCAGGGCGCCAGGCAGGTGTCGACGATGTCGGCGCCTGCCTCAACGGCCTTGTACATGCTCATCGAGGCCATGCCGGAGGTGTAATGGGTATGGAACTGAACCGGTATCTTCAACGCTTTTTTGAGCGCCTTGACCAGGGTATAAGCGTCGTTTGGGGCGATGATGCCGGCCATATCCTTGATGCAGAAGGAATCGGCGCCCAAAGCCTCGAACTTTTTGGCTTTTTCAATATAATAATCCAGGTTGTAAACCGGACCGCCCATCGTCCGTTCGGTCAGCGAGTAGGAAATGGCCAGCTGGGCGTGCTTGCCCTTGGATTTTATAGCCGCCAGGGCTGTTTCGAAATTGCGTTCGTCGTTGACGGCGTCGAAAACGCGGAAGATGTCCACGCCGCAGTCCGCGGCATGCTCCACGAAAGCGGTGACCACGTCGTCGGCGTAGTTGCGGTAACCCACCAGGTTCTGACCGCGGAGCAGCATCTGCAGCGGCGTCCTGGTGGCGCGTTTTTTCATCTCGCGCAGCCGGTCCCAGGGATCTTCGTTGAGAAAGCGAATGGGTACATCAAACGTAGCGCCGCCCCAGACCTCCATGGAATGGAAGCCGGCCTGGTCCATATCGCCGATGATGCCCAGGATGTCGTCGGTGCGCATCCGGGTGGCGAAGAGCGACTGGTGGCCGTCGCGGAGCGTCAGGTCGGTAATCTTGAGTGGCTGAGCCGGCATGTTCTCCCCCTTCTATACCGAGGCGGTCGATTCAGTTTGCAGATAGGCGGCCACGGCAGCGGCGATGAGCGCTTTGAGCCGCGTCATGTCAGGCGGCGGCGCGTTAATCCCTTCCGACTCAAGATAAGCCAGAACGGCAGCGCATATTATAGCGATTTCGGGGTAATTCATCATCTTGGCGATGCCAAACAAAAACCCATGTTATTCTAGCGGAAAAGGGCGGCGGTGGGAAAGGCGTTCATGGATTGACGAGCTCACCAGGAACACCCATTCAACATGGCCCGAAGGATGACGCTTGTAATGCCTCGGCGGTTATAGCGGGATATTCCCGTGCTTCTTGGGCGGGTTTCTACCCTGCTTGCCGGCCAGGACCTTGAGCGCTTGGATTAGGCGATGGCGGGTTTCGACGGGGACGATGACGTCATCGATGTAGCCCAGAGCCGCGGCCTGGTACGGATTGTCAAATTTATCCCGGTATTCCGAGACGCAGCGCTGCCGCTCGGCCTCAGGTTCGGCGGCTTCAGCGATCTTTTTACGGTGGATGACGGCTACGGCGCCCTCCGCCCCCATGACGGCGATCTCGGCGCAGGGCCAGGCCAGATTGATGTCGCCGCGGAGGTGGCGCGAACTCATGACGATATAAGCGCCACCGTAGGCTTTCCTGGTGATTACGGTAATCTTGGGCACGGTCGCCTCGGCATAAGCGAAGATCAGCTTGGCCCCGTGGCGGATGATGCCGCCGTGCTCCTGGTCGACGCCGGGCATGAAGCCGGGGACGTCCACAAAGCTGACCAGCGGGATGTTGAAGGCATCGCAGAAACGGACGAAGCGCGCCGCCTTGACCGAGGCGTTGATGTCTATAACGCCGGCCAGATAATTGGGCTGCTGGGCGACAATACCGACGCTCTGGCCGTCCAGCCGGCCGAAGCCGACGATCATGTTGGGGGCAAATCCGGCGTGGACCTCCATGAAATCACTGCCGTCGACGACGGCGGTGATGATCTTCTTCATGTCGTAAGCCCGCTTGGGGTCGTCAGGGACGATGGAGTTAAGGGACTCGTCGATCTGCGGGGCGTGGGTCTTTTTTACCGCCAGTTTCGGCGGGCTTTCCTTAAAGCTCGACGGGATGAAGGACAGCAGCCGCCGCACCGCGGCGAAGCAGTCCACCTCGGAGTTGAAGGTGAAGTGGGACACGCCGCTCTTTTTGGCATGAACGTCGGCGCCGCCTAAGGCCTCGTGGGTCACTTCCTCGCCGGTGACCGCCTTGACCACGTCCGGGCCGGTGATGTACATCTGGCCCAGGCCTTTGACCATAAAAACGAAATCGGTCAGCGCCGGGCCGTAAACCGCGCCGCCGGCCGATGGGCCGACGACGATCGAGATCTGCGGTATCGAACCCGAAGCCAGGGCATTCAGGAGCAGAATATCACCGACGCCGCAGAGGGAAGCCACGCCCTCCTGGATGCGGGCGCCGCCGGAGTCATTGATCGCCAGCAGCGGCGCGCCCTGGTCAATGGCCATATCCACGATCTGGCGCACCTTCTGGCCGACAACCTCAGAGATGGAGCCGCCGAGAACCGTGAAATCCTGGGAGTAGATAAAAACCTTCCGCCCGTCAATAGTCCCGGAACCGGTTACCACGGCGTCGCCGGGGTGGATGGCATCGGCCAGCCCGAAATCGGCGGACCGGTGCGAGCAAAAGGCGGACAACTCGGTGAAAGAGCCGGGATCGAGCAATTTTTCGATGCGTTCCCGGGCGGTCAGCTTGCCGCGGGCGTGCTGCGCCTTGATCCGCGCTTCGCCGCCGCCGCAGGCGATCTGCTGCTTTTTGGCTTCAAGTTCGGTCAGTTTGTCTTTCATTGAACAATCATTCACCTAAACAGGATGCCGCTATCTTAGCACAGGGGTATCAGACAGGCAATAAAAAAGCCCGCGACAACGGGCTAGAACAAGCGTAGCCCTCCTTGCGAAGGGCTACGGCGATATTCGATTATGCGCGCCGGACCGGTTCTAGACGGCGACCGAGATGCGGGCTTCGGTCTCATCGGCGGCGCGGCTGCTCTTCTTGATCTCCTTGACGGACTGGATGTAAGGGCAGTAGCCGTCGTCAAAGAAGGTGCAGCGGTTGGAAAAGCCCGAGTAGTGACATAGACCGCAGTGCTGAGTGGCGACCTGGAAACTTGATTTCGTCATCTGCCTGTTCCTCCCGATCTATTTGGACATGCCCCAGACCGATGGTACGATACCAGTGTACTTAAGGACTAGTACCGGTGTGGGGAAGTGACCGCATTATATAGTACCGGCGGGAACAATGTCAATAGGTATTTGTACTTAGTGGCGGGCGATTTTGCTACGCGGTTTCATGTTGTGGCTGATGAAGAATGAGGCGGTGGCACGAGATATCGTGCCCCTGCGCGAAGGCTGTCCCTGGATCCGCCCCAAAGCCAGAGGATAACTCAAAGGCGATTGCCACGCTACTGCCTTGAAAGGCAGTAGCTCGCACCGACAAAGACTATTCCGGTTTGTTCTCTTCCCGCTCCGGGAACCGGTTCTTCAGCCTCGTGTTAATGATCTTCTCCTGCCCCAGATCTGTTGGGAAATAAAACCGTTTGTTCTTGAGAGAATCCGGCAAGTTCTGCTGCTTCACGAAGCCGCCGGGGAAGTCATGGGCGTACTTGTAGCCCTTGCCGTAGCCCAAGTCTTTCATCAGACCGGTTGGGGCGTTGCGGAGGTGGAGGGGTACCGGTTCGATGGGATTTTTGGTGATAGTCTCCTGAACCCTCTTATAAGCCGTGTAGAGCGAATTGCTCTTGGGCGCCGTGGCCAGATAAACCACCAGCTGCGCCAGCGCCACGTTGCATTCCGGCATGCCGACGAAATGGACCGCTTGCTGCGCTGACATAGCGATGACCAGCGCCTGCGGGTCCGCCATGCCGATATCCTCCGAGGCGAAGCGGATGAGGCGGCGGACGACGTACAGCGGATCCTCCCCGGCCTCCAGCATCCGCCCCAGCCAGTAGAGCGAGGCATCCGGATCGGAACCGCGGAGTGATTTATGTAAAGCCGAGGTGATGTCGTAGTGCTGCTCACCCGCCCTATCGTAGAGAAGCGTCTTGGCCTGGGCGGCGTCCTCGATGGTCTCGATGGTGAGCTGCCGCCTGCCTGAGGCATCGGGCGGGGTGGTGCGGGCGGCCAACTCCAGGATATTCAACGCGATTCTCGCATCGCCCGAAGCCAGGTTGATTATTTGGGCCGCGGCCTCATCGGACAGGACGACATTTGAGGCACCGATGCCGCGCTCGGCGTCGGCTATCGCCCGGTCAAGGATGAGCCGCATCTGTTCGGCGGTCAAACCTTTCAAGACATAGGTACGCGCCCTCGATAACAACGGGGAGATGACCTCGAACGACGGGTTCTCGGTCGTCGCACCGATGAGAGTCACCGTGCCGTCCTCGACGTACGGCAGGATAGTGTCCTGCTGCCCTTTGTTGAAGCGGTGGATTTCGTCGATGAAGAGTATAGTCTTCTGGTTCTGCGCCAGCCGCCGCTGCTTTGCCTCGTCGATGATCTTTCTAAGGTCGGCGACGCCGGCGGAAACAGCGCTAACCTGGGCGAAATAGGCGTTGGTAGCTTTAGCCATAAGATTGGCCAGCGTCGTCTTGCCGGAGCCCGGCGGCCCCCACAGGATAATGGAGGGTAATTCTCCGGCATCTATCGCCCGCCGCAGGGCGCGGCCCTCGGTTACCAGGTGCTCCTGGCCGACATACTCGTCGAGAGTCCTCGGCCGCATCCGGGCGGCCAGCGGCGCTGACTGGTCCCGCAGCTTTTCAAAATGGGCTTCGAACATGTCCCGGGGCATTCTTCAGCCTCTCGCGGAGAATCTCCATGACTTCATCGGCGTTATCGGTGGAAAAGACTATATGCCGGTAACGGCCGGTTTTCAACTTAAGGTCAATCCTGGGCTTGCCGACCAGGGTATAGGCTTTGACCCAGCCATCCTTGGTATATGAGACGCGGTAGCCCCAGCCGCCGTAAGCCAACCCGGACCGCTTGTCCTGTTCGGAAGATTCTATATCCTCGTAGAGGACGGTGGTCTTGAAGCGGCCGAAAGCGAGGTTCAGGGCGGCGGGCTCGATGGTCAAGCGGTAAGTCACGAAGCTGGTAACGAGCCAACCGGTGCCCAGGAACACCGCTGCCATGAACAGCCAGAAAAACGTCGGCGGGGCGTTGGAAACGATCGGGCCGGAGAACGCCTGGACGAGCGCCATTCCCAGGAAAAAGATGCCGAGAAATAACTCGAAGGCCGCCAGAAATTTCATAGGCGTTATCGAGATTTCCTCCCGGTAAAGCTCTTCACCCCGCGGCGGAACGACGGGCATCAACAACCTCGCTGGCGGCTACATGGGCATATAGAAAGGCGGTGGGCCGCCGACCCCGTCCGGGCGGCCGCGGTCGAGAGCATCTACATCAACAAGCTGATCGGACGACTCCTTATCACCGAAGCCGAAGCGGCGGGCTTCGCGGGCTTTGTCCCGGATGAGTTTCAGCAACGGCTCGGGGTTGCGGGTGGGGACGAGGAGGTAGCGCAGGGCGTCGTTTTTTAATGCCAACTCCAACCGTGGCAAGCAGCCGATGGCATAGATCATGGCCGTCTCACCGGCGATCTTGGTCGGCACCGCGGTCATTGGGTTGCAGGGCTGCGGGCGGCTGAGGTCATCGGAGACCGACTCGATCTGGCGCCAGGTTACCGAATGGGCGTTCATGCCGGCACTGACGGTCAACCTATCAGCCGTAGCGATTATCTTGAATCTGCCGAATGATATGGCAAACAATGCCAGAATGAAGAATGCGGCGGCTGGGACGAAAAAGATGACCGCCCCGTTGCCATGCGATCCATTCTGTCCGAAGGGATCGATGAAAGCCAGGGCAACAAAAGCCAGGCTCAAAGCCACTATCCCACCCGCAATTAACCTGGCGGAGGTCAGGCCGATGTCCTCGTGATAGAGCACCTCTGGGCGCGTCATGACGGCACCCAAATCTGCTGGGCGTTGACCACTTCGGCATCGCCGGGGAGGTCCAGTTGCTGCGGTGTCTCAGTGTGGAAGGCCAAACCCTTGTAGCTGGTGAGATAAGCGAACTTCTGCCCGCGCCAGCCGGATTTGGCGGTCACGATTAGGGGATCCCTGGTCTTGGAGGCGATGAATATGAAATCCTGGGCATCGACCCTGATCAGAACGCCGGAAGCCTTGACCGCGTTGACCATGGCGGCGTGAGCCGCCGCCGCACCGCCGTAAGCCATGAGAGCCTCCTTCGGTGGCGATTTCCGAGGTTATTATAGCCCTTTAGCGGTACCGCTTCACCTGAAATTTCGACAGCTTCAGCTGCTCGCCGGGGGAAATACCGGCCTTCTGGCAGCAGATATCAATCTGCTCCTGGGGGGTATTCACCCCCTCCAGGTCAGGCAGCAGCAGGCCGCGTCGCCAGCCGCATTCGACGATGACGCCGTATTTCTTGGGATCGAGTTCCGCGAACACCGCAGGCTCAGGCGAAGTCAGCACGTCAACGCTGTAAGACAGGCGCTCAAGTTCCTGCGGCGTGATGGGCAGGAAGCGGGGGTCGCGGGTGGCGGCGGAAATGGCGTTGACGATTATTTCCTCGGCCACATTCGGCCGCGACGGCTCGAAGGTGCCGATGCAGCCGCGGAGTTGGCCATCCTTTTTAATGGAAACGAAAACGCCGGCCCTCTCCTTCATTTCCGGGGTCAGTTCTTCCGGCGGCTTGTTGATCCTGCGCTCTTTGACATATGCCTCGACGGTGTCTTTGGCCAGCTTCACCAGCGGCGACATTTCCGTACGGCGGACGATGACCCCGGCGTAGCCGACCACGGAGGAATAGTCGCCTGAGGCATCGCCGGAGGTCTGGTAGCGGACCAGTTCGGCGCTCCTGGCCCCCAGCGCCCTGGCGGCGGCCAGCATGGTCACCACCGGGGCGTAGCCGCACATCGAGATGCGCTCCCTGATTACCCGGTCCAGCAAAGCCGCCTCGTCCATCTTGAGGATTTCCTCGATGGCGCGGCGGTCCTTGGCCGAAGCCGCCTCCTGAGGCTCGTAATGCGACATATCGGACGAGGCGACGATGACGACCTTTTTACCCGGGGCCTCCTTTATGGCCTGGGCGATGCTGGCGCCGATTTCGCGGTAGATATCGAGAGTTGCCACGGCCAGGATGATAGGCACAATCTTAAGATCCGGCCTGAAGTACTGCAGCAGCGGCAGCTGCACCTCGATGGAGTGCTCCCCCTGGTGAGCGGTGCGGTCCTCCTGAAGGTACTTAGAGGTGGCCAGGATGTTCTGTGCCAGGGCTGAATCAATTGACACCTCACCGAGGGGCGTCTGCCAGGAGCCCACGGTCATGATCGAGAACGGCTTACCCATGCCGGTGTGGTTGGGACCGAGAATGATATAGGTGTCGGCCGGCTCGATGCGGGCGATAACCGATGCGGCGACCGCCCCGGAATAGATGTAGCCGGCGTGAGGCGAGACAATGCCGATGGCGTCGATTTTATCCTCGACCTCCTCAACAAATGTCTCGATCAGTGACCGGAGGCTGCCGGCGGCGTCGGGATAAAAACGGCCGGAGGCGATGGGCTGCCTGATCATTGCCATAGTCCCCTCCTTACTCGCAGGTTGGTGTTCGGTTATTCTACCTTTTATCCTGGCTTATCTAAACCCGGAAGTTCAGGGCTGTGCCGCAATATTTGCACCTGTCCCCGTCGAGGCCAATGAGCCTGGCGTAAAAACCGGAGTGTTCGACAACGGTCTTGCCGCAAACGGGGCAGGTGGTATTGGCATGACCGTTGCCGGGCACGTTACCCAGGTAGACGAAGTTCAGGCCAGCGGCCTTGCCGTGCGCGTAGGCGCGTTCCAGCGTCTCCAGCGGCGTGGCCGGGCAGTCCAGCATTTGCCGGCGGGGGTGAAAACGGGTGATGTGCCACGGCGTGTCTTTGCCCAGCCTGGCGGCGATCCAGCCGGCGATGCCGGAGATTTGAGCGTCATCGTCATTGATGCCGGGGATGACGTTGGTCACTACCTCTACATGCATGCCCCACTTGTGCCTCGCCCGTTCAGCGACCGAGAGAATGCCCTCAAAATGAGGGATGCGCCCGATCTTTTGATAAGTGTCGTCGCTGAAGCCTTTGACGTCCACCCGCCAGGCGTCCAGATAGGGGCCGACGACGTCCAGGTGCTCCTCCGAGGCATAGCCATTGGTGACATATACAGTGTACAGGCCTTTGGCTTTAGCCAGTCTGGCGGATTCAAAGGTGTATTCCAGCCACACCGACGGCTCGTTATATGTCCAGGCAATGCCTCCGCAGCCGGAGTTCTGCGCCGCGGCGACGGCTTCGGCCGGCGGCATTTCGCGGGAACGCTCCAGGCAGGCGCCGTCCTCCGGGCAGGCGATCTCCCAGTTCTGGCAGCCGCGGCAGTGGAAGTTGCAGCCCCATGAACCTAGCGAGAAGACTTTAGTCCCGGGATGGAAGTGGTAAAGCGGCTTTTTCTCAATAGGATCGATAGCCGCGGATGAAATCTTGGCGTAGTTCAGGTTGAACAATTCGCCGCTTTGATTTAAATACATGCGGCAGACGCCCGCTTTGCCGGCGTTGATCTTACAGTACCACTGGCAGGTGCGGCATTTCACCCGGTTTCCCGCCAGCTTTTCCCACAAAAGCGCTGGACGCATCAAGATTCTCCTGGGTAAATTATAGCACCTGACTCCTGAAATGGTTGCCGGCGCTTGCGCCAAAATATTCCGGCAAAACACCTTACGGCCGGTCACCGGGCACGCTATACTTTGGATGCCGAATTCTACTGAAAGAGGTTGAGAGATGATTCTTGTTACAGGCGCCAGCGGTTTCGTGGCCAGCCATCTGATACCAAGGCTGCAGAGAGAGGGGCACCGGCTGCGCTGCCTGGTAACCAACGCCGCCGACGGCGGGCGGATCAAAGCCCCCGGGGCTGAGCTGGCCATCGGCAACGTCACCGACCCGGCTTCCCTGCCCGATGCCATGGAAGGTGTTGAGACCGTCATCCACCTGGTGGCGGTCATCAGGGAAAAAGGGCTGTTCAGCTTCCAGAAAGTAAATGTTGAGGGGACGCAAAACGTCGTCGAAGCGGCTAAAAAAGCCGGCGTGAGACGCTTCATCCATATGGGCGCCCTGGGCGCCACCCCTGATCCGGCCTACAAGTACTTGAACTCCAAATGGCTGGGCATGGAAGCGGTTAAAGCCAGCGGGCTGGACTGGTCGATCCTGATGCCTTCGGTTATGTTCGGCGAAGGCGCCGGATTTATCGCCTCGCTGCTCCGGTCAATACACATGGCGCCGTTCATCGTGCCCGTGGCCGGCGACGGCAAGACCATGCTGCAGCCGATTTGGGTGGGAGATGTGGCAAACTGCGTGATGAAGCTGCTGGAAGGCCAAAAAATAGGCCAGAGCGTAGCTATCGGCGGGCCGGAGATAATGACCTACGATGAACTGATTGGCTATATCCTTGCCGCGCTGGGAGAAAAACGTTTCCGCCTTCACGTACCGAGATGGCTGATGAAACCGGGGGTGGCGGTCATGGAGGCGCTGCTCAGCAACCCGCCGATAACCATGGTTGAATTTAAATCGATGGAAATCCCCAACATCACCGATCCGGAAGCGGTGGAGAAGGAATTCGGCTTCAAGCCGATGCCCATCCGGGACGGCCTGGGCTACCTTAAAATCAAGACTTAAGCGCCCGCCAGAGCTCCCCGACCCGGTGCCTCAGATCGGCCAGCGGGAGATCGGTGTCGATGACCGCAGAGGCGTAGCGCCGGCGCACCTCATTCGAGGTCTGGCAGGCGATGCGGGCTCGGGCTTCGGCTTCAGTGTAACCCATTTTATTGACCAGCCGGTCTAAGACTACCTCCGGCGGCGCCGCCGTCAGCCAGATTACGTCAGTCTGCCGCATCCAGCCGGCTTCGATGAGCAGGGCAGCCTCAACAACGGCGACTTTAAAGCCTTGCGACCGGAACTCCGCTACTTCTTCGGAAACAGCCTGGCTTATGGCCGGGTGGGTGATGGCGTTTAGGGTCTCAAGCGCCGCGGTGTCACAGAAAACGATCCGGGCCAGTTTCCGACGGTCAATAGCGTCATCGGCATCCAGGATCCCTTCGCCGAAGGCAGCGACGATGGCCCATTTGAGGTCGTGGTCTTCCCGCAGCAGCCGGTGGCCGACCTTGTCCGCGTCGATGAAGGCAGCCCCGAATTCCTTGAGCATGGCGCCGACAGTGGTCTTGCCGCTGCCGATGCCTCCGGTCAGGCCGATGACTATCATAGCAAGGCTCAAGTCTAGGGGCGGCGCGTTTCAAAGTCAAGACGCGATTGACACCAAAGTATCTTAAGGTTATTCTGAGGCGATGGCTGAAATGGTAACCGGACCCAACGCCTCCTACAGCCTCGGCGCCGCGGCTGACGGGCCGGCGCCGGCCACGAAAAGAGTTATCCCCGCCTGGGGCTTCTGGCCGACACTGGGGTTCAGCGTCCTGATCGGCGCCGTCAACGGCATGGCCTCGATGTTAGCGGTGTTCATCGCCCTCGACGTGGCGCTGCTCTCAGACCCCGACCTAAATTGGACGGATTATATTTTTTCCGAGTTCGGCAGCGAGTTCAACGCCGTTATTGTTTTCTCCATCATATTTTCCGGCGCTGTCTCGCTGCTGCTTATCGGCGCGCTTATCAAAGCCAGGCACGGCGCATCCATCAAAGAGTACCTGGCACTCAAGCCCCTGCCTTTTAGAACTATCGGCCAACTCATTCTGCTGACGGTTGCGCTGGCGCTGCTTTCAGGTTTAATCGATGCGGCGTTCCGGGAATCACCGGGCGGCGCGACAGGGTCAGTTTTTCAGGGAGTATGGCCGGTATTCGCCTGGCTGGCCGCAGTGGGCATGGCCCCGTTTTTCGAAGAGGCTTTGTTCCGCGGTTTCATGTTCCGGGGCTTCAGCGGCACCCGCTACGGCACCGCACTGGCAGTGGGTTTGCCCGCCGCATGGTGGGGGCTGCTGCACGTCCAGTACGGCGGATTCGACCAGGCGGTTATTATCTCCCTGGGGATCGTGCTTGGCATCGTGAGATGGAAAACCGGGTCACTCTGGGGGCCGATAACAGTGCACGCGGTGTGGAACGCCATTGCAATGATCCAGGTAAGCTTCGGTTAGCGCTTCGATCTTTTCTGGAATGGCCCAGAAAATAACCTTCATATGAGGACAAGAAAGTGAATCAGAAAGCGACCACCGGCGGCATTCTGACCATTGTTTCGGGGGCTATTGGAATAGTCGGCTCGCTGCTGGCTTTTGCCCTGCTGCCGATGATCAGAACCATCCTCACCGATCCGCAGTTCCAGGACCCGTCGTTGACACCTTCGGAATTAGAACTGCTTATCGACTTCACCACCGCTTTCGTCGGCTTCTGGGGCGTATTCGGGGTGATACTTTCGGTCTTCGCCATCGTTGCCGGGGTGTACACCACCCGCCGCCGCGCCTGGGGTCTGGGATTGGCCGGAGCCATCGTCAGCCTGTTCCTGTTTTTCCCCACCGGCGTGCCGGCTTTGATCTTGACGGTGCTGGCGCGGCCGGAGTTTGCCGCGACCGGCCAACAACCGAACGCAGTCGGCCCGGCCGGCTGACGGCGAGAGGCTCCGGTCGGGATGATCCGGGCGGCCGCCGGCAGCTTCTGAACGTTGCTCCGTATTTTGGCGTTGTGCTATACTGCTGTGTTATACTAGCAACTTGGCAAAAACGCGCGCATTTTTTAGGAGGAGTTCACTTGCCGACCACGACCACCACCATTAAGGAATTACTGGAATCAGGGGCACACTTCGGCCATCAGACCAGCCGTTGGCACCCCAAGATGAAGAAGTACATTTTCACCAAGCGCAACGATATCCATATCATTGACCTGGAAAAAACAGTGGTGATGCTGGAAAAGGCGCTTGAATACCTGCAGAGGGTCGTGGCCGAGGGCGGCAAGATCCTGATTGTCGGCACCAAGAAACAAGCCCAGGAAATCGTGGCCGAGGAAGCCAAACGCGCCGGCCTGTACTACATCAACCAGCGATGGATCGGCGGCATTCTGACCAATTTCGCCGCGATTCAGAACCGCATCGATTACCTGGTTCGGCTGGAAGACCAGCAAGCCCGCGGCGAACTGGCCAGGCTGCCCAAAAAAGAGCAGCAGCAGCTAACCGATGAAATGGCCAGATTGAACAAAATGATGGGCGGCTTCAAGGAGATGACCGCTTTGCCGGATGTCGTCTTTATCGTCGATCCAACCAAGGAAAAAATCGCCCTGGCCGAAGCCCAGCGCATGGGCATACCGATTGTGGCTATGGTGGACACCAACTGCAGTCCGGTGGGCATCGACTATCCCATACCGTCCAATGACGATGCCATGCGTGCCATCAAGCTCATTCTTTCCCGGGTCGCCGATATGGCTATCGCCGCCCGCGAAAACCTGTCCAAGATAGAGGTTGACCAGGTGGTGACCCCCGACGCCGAGCTCGACGAGAAACTGGCCGCCGACGCGGACGCCGCCGCCTAACGAGAATTACAAAGGAAAAACGACATTGCAGATATCAGCCGAAGCCGTCAAACAACTGCGCGAAAAGTGCGGCGCCGGAGTCATGGAGTGCCGCAACGCCCTGATCGAGAGCCAGGGGGATATAGATAAAGCCTTCGACACCCTTCAGGCCAAGGGTTTCCTTAAAGCCGCCAAAAAGGCGGAGCGGGTAACCGGCCAAGGACTGGTTGAGGGATACGTCCATACCGGCGGCCGGGTCGGCGCGTTGATCGAACTCAATTGCGAAACCGATTTCGTGGCCCGCACCGAGGAATTCAAAAAGCTAGCCCATGACATCGCTATGCAGGTTGCCGCCATGTGCCCGTTGTATCTCACCGAAGCCGATCGACCGGCCGACTGCGAAGCGGAAGCCAGTGCCGCCTGCCTGATGACGCAGCCGTTCATCAAGGATCCTTCGAAGACGATCAAAGACCTGATCACCGATACCATCGCCCGCACCGGGGAGAATATCCGGCTGAAGAGGTTTGTCCGTTTCGAACTCGGCGGCTGAAAAACCCGCCAGCGCTGCGGCGCCCCTCCGGATCAGGCCGCGGCTTAATAACGACGGGACCGGAGTTGACTTGACCGAACTTAAGTACCACCGGGTGCTCCTCAAACTCTCCGGGGAGGCTTTCGCCGGCAGCGGCAGCGGCATTATCGATATTCCCACTGTCCGCGGCATCGCCCTCCAGATCAAAGCCCTATCCCAGAACGGCATCCAGGTCGCTATCGTCGTCGGCGCCGGCAACATCTGGCGCGGCGCGGCTGTAGCCAAAGACGGCATCGACCGTGTCACCGCTGATTACGCCGGGATGCTGGCCACGGTCATCAACGCCCTGGCTCTCCAGGACATGCTGGAGAAAGAAGGCGTAACCACCCGGACCCAGTCCGCCATCACCGTGCAGCAGGTGGCCGAGCCGTTCATCCGCCGGCGCGCCATCCGCCACCTGGAGAAAGGCCGCGTCGTTATTTTTGCCGGCGGCACCGGCAATCCCTACATGACCACCGACACCGCCGCCGCCCTCCGGGCGATAGAGATCGAAGCCCAGGTGCTCCTCATGGCTAAGAACCGGGTGGACGGCGTTTATTCGGCCGACCCTCAGAAGCACCGGGACGCCTCCAGGTTCGACCGGCTGACTCACCTTGAAGCCCTTTCCAAGCGCCTCAAGGTGATGGATGCCACCGCCCTGTCGCTGTGCCTGGAGAACAAGCTGCCGATTATCGTTTTCGATATGACGGCTCCGGGCAACCTGAAGCGGGCCGTCGGCGGCGAGAGCGTCGGCACACTAATTACGAGCGAGGCTTAGAATTATGACTGTCAACGAGATCTTGCAGGGCGCCGAAAAGAAGATGACGGTATCCATCGAGGTGCTGCACCGGGAACTGGCCGCCATCCGCACCGGGCGCGCCTCTTCCCACATCATCGAACATGTCCGGGTGGACTACGCCGGCACGCCGACCCCGATTCACCACCTGGCGAACATTTCGGTCCCGGACGCCCGCCAGATCCTGATCCAGCCGTGGGACCGCACTATGGTCGGCCAGGTTGAAAAAGCCCTTATGAAATCCGACCTGGGGCTGACGCCGTCGAGCGACGGGCAGGTCATCCGCCTGATTATCCCGCCGCTGTCCCAGGAACGGCGTGTTGAGCTGACGAAAATGGTTCACAAGCGGGTAGAAGAGGACAAAGTGGCCATCCGCAACCTGCGGCGTGATGCCCTGGAGCATATCAAGAAACTGGAGAAGGACAAGGAACTGTCCCAGGACGACTGCAAGCGGTCCCAGGACCAGCTCCAGAAGCTGACCGACGCATATATCGCCAAGGCGGACAAGCTGGGCAAAGACAAGGAACAGGAACTCCTCACCGTTTAGAGAAGCCTGAATCAAGTAAAAGAGACGCCCGGACCGGGCGTCTCTTTTATTATTCCGACGACCTGAACTTTACTTTAACATGACGGCCGTCGCAGAAGGGCTTGTTATTGGAATGGCCGCAGCGGCAAAGCGTTACCCGGTTTCTGATTTCATAGACAGTGCCGTCGGCGGCTTCTATGGCGACGCCGCCGCGGACCCAAATAGGACCGGATCTGCCCTTGACCGGATCTTCGACGAGGCCGATTGAAGGCGGAAGGAGCGGCTCGAGTAGTTTGCCGCTTTTATCTCTGAGCACAATCCGCCCCGATGGGCATTCGGCGGCTTCTTCAATGGCGATTTCTTTCGATACGGCATCATCAGACTTCCGCACCAGATGCCAGGTATCGCCGGCTCGCTGGCAGAACCTGGCTTGGGAGCAAAGCATCGGCACCTCCGACAGGGTTAGTTCCGGACCGGCAAGCTCCAGCGCCCGGGCGGCGAACGGTTCCCGGCTGGCGGTTTCCGTACCGTCGAAGCCGTTACTCAAATGAGAGCCGTCGCAGAAAGGCTTGGACTTCGAACCGCCGCAGCGGCACAGTGCGTAAGCTGAAGGGGCCTCGAATTTTCGGCCTTCCCGCCAGCCGTGGCTGTGCCCGTCCGGGTCATGGCAGATGACCCACTCCAAAAGCGGCACGCCTCCTGTGACAATATACGGTCCGTTGGCTGTCACTTTGATCTTGTAAACGGGAGCCGCCGGTATCGGGGTTTCTTCATTCATCAAGACTGCCTCCTGTACGAACTGATAATATGGTAACCCTCTGACGCAGTTGGCGCAATCCGGCGGACGCATAAAACCCCGGTTGCCGACACCAGCCCCGGGAATGTAGAATAATAGTTCACCGATTGAAAGAAGGATCATTTATGGAACAGGAAATAACCACCGGAACCTTCAGGGTTAAAAGCGGCCTGGCCCAGATGCTGAAGGGCGGCGTGATCATGGATGTGACTACCCCGGACCAGGCGCGCATCGCCGAGGAGGCAGGCGCCTGCGCCGTAATGGCTCTGGAGCGGGTACCCTCCGATATCCGGGCTGAAGGCGGCGTCGCCAGAATGGCTGATCCCACGGTGATCAAAGCCATTATGAAAACGGTGACCATCCCGGTCATGGCCAAGTGCCGCATCGGTCATTTTGTCGAAGCCCGGGTGCTCGAGGCCATGGGCGTCGATTTTATCGACGAGTCAGAGGTACTGACTCCAGCCGACGAGGCTCACCACGTCTGGAAACATGATTTCAAAGTCCCCTTCGTCTGCGGCTGCCGGGATCTGGGCGAAGCGCTGCGCCGCATCGGCGAAGGCGCCGCCATGATCCGTACCAAAGGCGAGGCCGGCACCGGCAACGTCGTGGAGGCGGTGCGGCATATGCGCGCGGTGCAGGAAGGCATCCGGCGCGTCACCGCGGCACCGCCAGAGACTCTCATGGCCATCGCCAAGGAGCTGGGCGCTCCTTTAGAACTGGTGCTTGAGGTTCATAAGACCGGCAAACTGCCGGTAGTCAACTTCGCCGCCGGCGGTATCGCCACCCCGGCTGATGCCGCTTTGATGATGCAGCTCGGCGCCGAAGGCGTCTTTGTCGGCTCCGGCATTTTCAAGAGTTCCGATCCAGCGCGCCGGGCCCATGCCATCGTCAAAGCGACCACTCACTATCAGGACCCGGTGATTGTCGCTGAAGTCTCGGAAAGCCTGGGTGATGCCATGCCGGGTCTCGAGATCGGACAGATCGCTCCGGATAAATTGCTGGCCAAACGGGGCTGGTAGCCACAATTCGTTTTTCGCGAAGTAGAATCCGTCAATCTTCTTTAAAGCGAATTCTGCGGCGGCCTGTTTCCCTGGAATGACGGGTTCCGGTTGTACGGACGGCCTGTAATTTGCCTAGCCCCCTCGAGCGTTTTTGGCTATAATGAGGCTGCCTTGATTTACCGCATTGACGTTATGCCAGCACCGGGGCTGCCGGACCGCCGCGGCGCCGCTCTCCTCAAGGACATCGCCGATCTGAACCTGTCCGGAGTGAGTTCCGCCCGGGTTGTTGAAGTCTACTGGCTGAAGGGCGGCATCGACCGGGCGTCGGCGGAGACAATTGCCCGCGAAGCGCTGACCGATCCGGTGACCGAAACATTCCGAATCGACGAGCCGGCGGAAAAAACCACCACCGACCGCGCCGTATTGGTCGCTCACAATCCCGGGGTCACCGACCCGGTCGAAGAAACCATTCTGAAAGCCGGCGCCGATCTGGGTATCGCGCTTGAAGCCGCCCGTACCGGGCGGCTGTATCTCCTGGGCGGCAGCTTCAGCCAGCCGACGCTCGACCTGATTACCAACCGCCTGCTCCTGAACCCCATCGTCCAGCACGCGGTAAACGAACAATCGGTCATCTTCGGCGAAAATCCCGTTTATCATTTCCACCTCCGCCAAATAGACCTGCCGGACGGAGATGCCGCGCTGTGCGACGTGGGTAAGCTCTTCTGCCTGTCGCCGGACGAGGTAAGGGCCGCCGCTGAATATTATGCTAAGGCAGGAAGTAAACCGACCGACGTGGAACTGGAGACACTGGCTCAGTCCTGGAGCGAGCACTGCGTCCACAAGACTTTCAAGGCCAAATACGATTTCAATGGGCAGGTCATTGATAACCTGCTGAAATCCACCATCGCCCGGGCGACGAAACAGCTCGATAAACCATGGTGCTTGTCAGTATTCGTGGACAACTCCGGCGTCATCGACTTCGACGGTGAGAACGCCGTCTGTTTCAAGGTCGAAACCCACAACCACCCCTCGGCCGTCGAGCCGTACGGCGGCGCCGCCACCGGACTTGGCGGCGTCATCAGGGACGTGCTCGGCACCGGCCTTGCGGCGCGGCCGATTTTCAACACCGATGTTTTCTGCTTCGGCGAACCGGATATGGCTTACGAGGAACTGCCGGCCGGGACGCTGCACCCGCGCCGCGTTTTCAAAGGCGTCCGGGCTGGGGTGGCGGATTACGGCAACCGCATGGGCATACCCACCGTGAACGGCGCCGTCTTGTTCGATGACCGCTACACCGGCAACCCGCTGGTCTTTTGCGGCACGGCAGGCATTATGCCGGCCTGGGCGGCCAAGCCGGGTAAACAGTCTCCCGGAGATCTGGTCGTCTTAATGGGCGGCAGAACCGGCCGTGACGGCATTCACGGCGTGACCTTCTCGTCTGAGGAATTGTCCGATAAATCAAACGAGCAGTCTTTTTCTTCGGTGCAAATTGGCAACCCCATCGTTGAGAAGCGGATGACCGAGGCTATCCTGAAAGCCCGGGATGAAAGGCTCTTCACCCGAATCACCGACGTCGGCGGCGGCGGCCTGTCTTCAGCTGTTGGCGAGATGGGCGAAAGCACCGGAGCCACGGTTTATCTCGACCGAGTGCCGCTGAAATATTCCGGATTATCCTACGCCGAGATCTGGATCTCCGAGTCTCAGGAGCGCATGGTTCTGGCCGTACCGCCTCAAAACTTCAACAGACTGCTGGAAATCTGCCGCGGCGAAGGCGTGGAAGCCACCGCTATCGGCGAATTTACCTCTGATAAAAAACTCAGGCTCTATTTTAACGATAACCTCGTCTGCGACCTTGAGATGGAATTCCTGCACAGCGGGCGGCCCCAGCTCGAACTCAAGGCAACCTATAAGCCGGCGGCTTTCCCGGAACCGACCTTCCCCTGCCCGGCGCGGCTTGATGACGACCTGCTAACACTGCTATCACGCTGGAACACCTGCTCTAAGGAATGGATCATCCGCCAGTACGATCACGAAGTGCAGGGCGGCAGCCTGCTGAAGCCCCTGGTGGGTCAAAATTCCGACGGTCCGGGAGATGCCGCCGTCATCCGCCCGGTGCTGGATTCAGGGCGAGGCGTTATTGTGGCCTGCGGCATTAACCCGGCCTACTCCGAGATTGACACCTACCGCATGGCGGCCTCAGCCATCGATGAAGCCGTCAGGAACACTGTCGCTGCCGGCGGTTCGCTCGACAGACTGGCCTTACTGGATAATTTCTGCTGGGGCTCGGTCAAGGACGAGCAAAGCCTGGGCGCGCTGATCCGAGCCGCCCAGGCATGCGCTGACCTTTCCCTGGCTTACGGCACCCCGTTCATCTCCGGCAAGGACTCTCTCAATAACCAGTTTCGGGTCGGCGACAGAGTGGTTTCCATCCCGCACACCCTCCTGGTTTCAGCCATCGGAATCATGCCCGACGCCGAACGGGCGGTGACCATGGACTTTAAAGGCGATGGGAACCTGGTCTACCTGGTGGGCGAAACTAAAGCCGAACTCGGCGGTTCCGCTTATTACGCCGCCCGCGGCTTCATAGGGAATTCGGCCCCGGCAGTGGCGCCGGCATCGGCGAAGGCGGCTTACCAAAGGCTGTCCGCCGCTACCGCCCGCGGCCTGGCGCGCGCCTGTCACGACCTGTCGGAAGGCGGTCTGGGGGTCGCCCTGGCAGAGATGGCCTTTGCCGGCGGGCTTGGGGCCAGGATAAATTTAAGCCGGGTACCCCAGCCCGGCGACATCATGCGGGATGACTGCCTCCTCTTCTCCGAGTCCAATTCCCGGCTTCTGGTGGAGGTGGCGCCCGCCGACCGGGCTGATTTTGAGTTTATTATGGAAAGTTCAGCCTTCGGGCTCATCGGCGAAGTGACCAGCAGCCCCCGCCTGAAGGTCCAGGGGCTTAACGGCAGCCTGGCCATCGACCAGCCGTTAAGCGAACTGAAAAACGCCTGGCAGAGGCCGCTGAAATGGTAAAAGAAGTGCGCGTCATGGTGCTGCGGGCGCCGGGTACCAACTGTGACCGGGAACTTGCTCATGCCTTCGAGATGGCCGGAGGTAAACCAAGGATAACCCACATGAACGAACTGATTGGCGGTTCACAAAAACTGACCGATTACCATATCCTGGGACTGCCCGGCGGTTTCTCCTATGGTGACGACCTCGGCGCCGGCAAGGTACAGGCCAACGAGATGCGGCTGCGCCTTTTTGAGCAGCTTGCCGCGTTTATCGACCGCGGCGGTCTGATTATAGGTATCTGCAATGGCTTTCAGGTGCTCATCAAAACCGGCATCCTGCCCGGGCCGGCCAGGCAGGAACTGCCTCACGTCACTCTGACCAATAACGATTCCGGGCGTTTTGAATGCCGGTGGGTGAAACTGTCCAGCACCCCGGGTAACCGCTGCGTCTGGACTGAGGGCATCGAGCAGCTGGAAGCGCCGGTGGCCCATGGGGAAGGCAAACTGGTTGCCGCGCCGTCCACCCTGAGCCGGCTGCGGGCTGTATTTTATTACGCCGACGCTAACTGGCGGCCGACCGCTGAATACCCGGCCAACCCTAACGGCTCCGTGGGCAACATTGCCGCGCTGACGGACGATACCGGCCGGGTCTTTGCTTTGATGCCTCACCCGGAACGGTTTGTCCGAGCCTCCCAGCACCCCGCTTGGACGCGCCGGAACATCGAGGAACCCGGCGCCGGGCTGAGGATTTTCCAGAACGGCGTCGACGCCGCCAGGCGCGGTTGATGCCCCCCGGCCATTTATTTTTCAGCATCAGGGATGTACAATGTTGCCGCATCTTGGAGTAACGCTCGATGAATAAGAATTATTTTCGGCTTGTTTGGCGCCTGACCGCAATTCTTTTAACCTGCGCCCTCGCCTTTTCAGGCTGCGGCGGCGGAGATCCGGCCGCGACCACCAGCCATCCCCCGGCCGTGACGACAAACCCGCCGACAACTGCTCCGACGACCGCAGCCACCACCACGCCGACCACCACGCCGACTACCACGCCTGCCCCGACCACGACTCCGCCGCCATCCATCAACGCCGCAGCTCTATATGCCAGCAGCTGCGCGGCCTGCCACGGCGCCAACCGGCAAGGGGTGATGTCCGGAACCACCGTGCTGGGGCCGGCGATTCCGCCTACCATGAATTTCATCGTCAACCGGACCGAAGCCCAGCTGGCGATGTTCCTTTCCGGCCACGCCACGAGCATCAACATGACCAACCCTGAACGGGCTGCCCTGGCAGCTTTCCTGAAAAACCCCTGAAGTCGTAAACCTGATACCAAAAAAGGGGCTTTTCAAGCCTCTTTTTTGTTTTGAAATGGAATATTTTATTGCTACATTAAGTGGGAGAGCTTTTTTCGGAGGAAATCAATGAATAACCTGAAAAACAAGGGACTGCGTTCAATAGCCGCCGCCGGTTTGATATTAACCGGTATCGGCCTGTCAGCCTGCGGCGGCGGCACGCCCACTACCCAACCGACAACTTCAAACCCGCCGACCGGCACCCTCAGCGGGGGCGCCCTGATTTATTCCAATACCTGCGCCTCCTGCCACGGCGTCAACCGGACCGGCACGACTTTGGCTCCGGATATCAGCGTTAATTCTCCGCGCATCAGCGGGAAAACTGAAAACGCCCTGGTGGTCTGGATTTCAACCCATTCCCCGGTACCGCTGTCTTCCGCCGAACGCAACCTCCTGGCCACCTTTCTGAAGACGCCGTAAACAGGAAGAGGGGCTTTCGCCCCTCTTCAGTTTTATCCCGAGTGTCGAGTTAAACGCATTTAGACAACTGGTAGCTCTTGCCCTCGGTGGTGATGGCCGGAGCGATGACCATTTCCGCCCGCTGCATGTCGCGGATGGTAGCGGCGCCGCAGACGCCCATAACCGTCCGGAGAGCGCCGACGAAGTTCTGGGAGCCGTCGACGACTGAGGTGGGACCAAAAAGTATCTGCTCCAGCGGCGCGGTGGTGCCCACCTTGATGCGGGTGCCGCGGGGCAGCGATGGGTGCGGATGGCTCATACCCCAGTGGTAGCCGTGACCCGGCGCCTCTTTGGCCTGGGCGATGATGGAGCCGAACATGGCAGCGTCGGCGCCGGCGGCAATGGCTTTGCAGAAGTCGCCGCCTTTCTTGAAACCGCCATCGGTTATAATCGAAACATAGCGTCCGGTCTCAGCCAGATAAGCCTCCCGCGCGGCGGCGCAGTCCATGGTGGCGGTGATCTGCGGCACGCCCAGGCCAAGAACTTCACGGGAGGTGCAGGCGGCACCGGGCCCGACGCCTACCAGGATCGCAGCCACGCCCTGGCGCATCAGTTCAAGAGTGGCGGAGTAGCTGACGCAGTTGCCGACCATGACCGGAATCTTGAGGCTGGCGCAAAGCTCGGAGAAGATGAGGCCGCGGTAGCTTTTGGAGATATGGCGGGCGGTGGTGACGGTGGAGGCGACGACCAGGATATCGGCGCCGGCTTCGGCGATGACCGGGGCCAGCCGCTTGGCGTTGGCCGGCATGACGGCTACGGCGGCGGTGCCGCCGGCGGCTTTGACAGCCTTGACCCGTTCGGCGACCAGATCATCTTTGATAGGTTCGGTGTAGATCTTTTGAAGCAGGGCGGTGACTTCGGACTGGGGCGTTTCGGCGATCTCAGCCAGAACCGCTTCGGCGTCGTGGTAGCGTGCCTGGATGCCCTCGCCGTGCAGCACTGCCAGGCCGCCGAGCTGGCTCATCCTGACCGCCATCTTGACGTCGGTGACAGCGTCCATCGCCGAGGCGACAACAGGTATTTTGAAGGCCACCTCGCCGATCTTGAAGCCGATATCGGTCTGTTCGGGATTAATGGTCACATCGCCGGGGACGATGGCAACCTCATCGAATCCATATGAACGGCGTAATTCTTTGAACTGGGGGTGGGTCACTTCTGGCCTCCTTGTTTGAAGGGTAACTATAACAAATGATGTCCGGAGGGTCAAGATAAACAGGTAAAAAGCCGCCTCGGGCCGGGTGCCACGCCGTCGCGCCGGCAGATTACTAGACGATGATGCCGGCCTGTTCCGGGGAAGATTCCGGCGGCCGGAGCGGCAAATCAATAAAGAAAGTGGCGCCCGCGCCCTGCTGGCTCTCAGCCCATATCTTGCCGCCGTGGCTCTGTACCACGCCGTGGCTGATGGACAGGCCCAGGCCGGTGCCCTGGCCCACCTCCTTGGTGGTAAAGAAGGGATCGAAAAGCCGGGGCAGCACATCCGCGGGTATCCCCGGACCGTCATCCGCAAAGCTAATGCGGATCACCCCTTCATCAGGGAGGAAGCGGGTGGTTACCACCAGCCGGCCGCGATGGTGTGTCTGGATCATGAAAAATTCGGCGTTAATGATGTTCAAAAACACTTGCTGAAGCTGGAAATAATCCGCGGTGATCTCCGGCAATTCCTGGTCCAGGTCGGTGATCACTTCTATATTGTGGATTTTTTGCTCGTAAGCCCTCAGCACCAGCGTCCGAGTGATGACGTCGTTGATTGAAAGGGGCGCCCTGGCCTGCTGGTGCCGCCGGGCGAAAATAAGCAAGTTTTTAACCACGTCAGCCGCCCGTCGCGCTTCTGAGTGAATAATTTCAATGTCAGCGCGGACGCTGTCAGGCAGGTCAGCCGACAGCGCCAGTTCAGAGAAACCGAGGACGCCGGTGAGGGGATTGTTGATCTCATGGGCGATGCCAGCCGCCAGTTCGCCGACCGAAGCCAGCCGGTTGGTCACCATCAGCTTTTCCTGCATCTTCTTGCGTTCGGTAATATCCTGCGCGATGTGGACAGTGGCAACCACCTCTCCGGCGGGACCGAACATGGGATAGGTTGAAACGATGGTATAAGTTCCCTTTGCCGCGTTGTGGATTTCGACCTCAGCCGGCTGGCCGTTGTCCAGAGTTCGCAGGTGAGGGCAATCGTGCACCGGCTCATCGGTGCCGTGGGAAACTTCGAAACAGGTTTTTCCGATGAGTTCTTCCGGCGTTGAGTTAAGCTTTTCAGCGAAGGCTTTATTCACTCGAAGGATCTTGAAATCACGGTCCTGAATGGAAACAGGGGTGGAAATGGCGTCGAAAGTCGCCCGCCACTCCTCGGAGGCTCTTAGCAGCTGGTCCTCCATTGTTTGATGCTGGGTGACATCTCGGAAACTCCAAACCCGGCCGACAATTTGCTCTCCGATTTTCTGCGGCCGGGAATAGCGCTCGAAGACACGGCCGTCTTTGAAGAGCAGGGTGTCAAAACTGGACCTTGACGGGTGAGCGTAGAGCTCGTGAACCTTATCCAGGAATTGTTGGGGCTCCGCCAGCTGGCTAAGCACGTTGTCAAGGAGGGCATTGTCATCCCCCTTGGCCATCAGGGACTTGGGGATGCCCCACATCTTGGCGAAACGGCTGGAATAACGCTGAACTTTGCCGTCAAGGCCGACCACCAGGATGCCGTCGGCAGTAGCTTCAAGAGTGGCAGCCAAAAGGGACATCGAGCGCCGGAGCTCCGCCTCGGCTTTTTTTCTCTCGGTAATATCTCGGGCCACCGACAGCACCATTTGCCGCCCGCCGAGCTGTATCTGCCGGGCATTGATTTCAACCGGAATGCGCCGGCCGTCTTTAGCTATATGCACCTGCTCGAATACGGCGGAACCGCAGGCGGCCATCTGTTCAACCACCCTGGATTCGAGTTTAACCGCAGAGTCATCAATGTCCGCCACAGTCATTCCCAGTAATTCATCGCGCCGGTAGCCGAGCACCTGGCAAGCCCGGTCGTTGACTTCAATAAAGCGGCCTTGTTCATCGTGGAAGAACACGGCGTCGTTGGAGCTGTTGAACAGCAGACGGTGCTTTTCCTCCGACAGCCTGATCGCTTCTTCGGTTTTTTTCTGTTCAGAGATATCCATTGAAGTAAAAACGATGCCCCTGGAAAGGTCAGCCATATCCAGAGGCGAGGCCGAGAGCAGCATCGGGAAATGACTTCCGTCGCGGCGCCGGGCCGTTATTTCTCCGGTCATTTGACCGCTCGCCTGCAGCCGTGAATACAACTCAGTGCCGACCTTTTCATATTCAGCGTCGCTGTCATATAAAATCCGGGTGCTCCGGCCGATCAACTCTTCCCGGCTGTAGCCCGCCATCTGGTACATAGTTTCGTTGGCTTCTACAATCACCCGCCCGACAGCGACGGCGATGCCCACTGGCGCGGCACGGAATATGGCCGCCAGTTTGGCTTCCCTCTCCTTGAGAGAGGTTTCAAATAGCTTTCTCTCGGTGATGTCCTGAATGGCGAAGACAACGCCCCGTGACAGGTCGTTTTTTTCCAGAACAGCGCCCGATACAATCGCCTGGAAAACCGATCCGTCTTTGCGCCTTACCGGCATCTCCAGGGTAACGCGTCCGGCGCTTTCAAGCCCGGCGTGAAGTTGATCGCCCAGCCTTCGGTAGTCGGTGTCGCTGGAATAAAGGACCCTGGACGAATGGCCAACCAGTTCTTCCCGCTGGTAACCGCACATGTTGCAAGCGGCATCGTTGACCTCCCAGATCACCCGGTCTACTGAAACCACGATGCCTACCGGTTCCGCCTTGAAAATAGCCGCCAGCTCCGCCTCACGCTCTTTGAGTTCGGCCTGTATGCGGCGCCGTTCGGTGATGTCCCTGGTAACGCCCAGGATATGGGAAGGCCGGCCTTCATCTTTGACGACGCTGACGGACACCTCGGTCCAAACAGTGCCGCCGTCTTTTCGCGGCTGCTCTATCTCCAGGTACGCCGGCCCGAGGCTACGGCCGGCATCAGCCGCGGAAATTGCCTGGGCCAACCCCTGGCGCACTACCGCCGCCGAATCAGGGCAAACCGCCTCTTCAATGGATTGCCGCATCACTTCTTCCGGCGTGAAGCCCCGGAGCTGGTAAACAGATGGACTGACGTAGGTAAACCGCCCGTTAAAAGACATGGTCCAAATTACATCTGTGGTTTTTTCCGCCAGCAGCCGGTACCGGTGTTCCGATTCCCGCAGCGCCTCTTCGGCGTTTTTGGCCTGGGTGATGTCCTTGATGACGCCGAAAACGCGGCGCTCGGCGGCGTCATATTCAGCCACCGACTGCACCCAGGCGGTTTGCCCGTCATTGGGGCGCCTGATGCGGAACTCCACATTGTAAGGCTTACCGCCGCCGATCAATTCGGACAGGGCGCGGTCCAGGCCGGTCCGGTACTCCGGCAGCGGCACCGCCTGCACCTGTGACAGCGTCCATTCGGTCCCCTCCAACCCGTATATGATACGGGCGCTTTCCGAGGCGACAACTTTCATCTCATCAAGCAGGATTTCCCAGCGCCCGAAGCCCAGCACTTCACCCATGGCTTCCAGCCGCCGCTGGGCTTGCCTCAGCGACTGTTCCTTCCGATGGCGTTCGACGGCCACGTCAAGCGCCTGCACCAGAGACGCGCCGCCGTCCTTTAGCGCCGCTACTTCGCCGGCGCCGGCTTTGAGGTATTCGGCCGCGGCGGTACCGCCGGATTCGCCGCTTAAGACTACCAGAGGCACCTGAGGCGCCCGTCGGACGGCTGCCCGGACGATATCCAGCGCGGCTCCATCGGCGCCGTTGGTATCCAAGAGGAGCAGGTCGGTGTGCCGGCCGCCCTCGACCGCCTCCAGAGCGGCCTCAATTTGGGACACCGATTCGACAATAAAACGTTCGCCGCCAAATCGCGCCAAAAGGTCGTTGACCTCCCGGGCGCCGGCGGCGAGCGGAGTGATGAGTAGGATTTTTTGTCTGCTGATCGTCATCTTATGCTGTTGGTGCGACCGCTTGGACGAACCGGACAAGCTTTAACCAGCGCCACGGATCCTGGTGCCGATCAGGTACTAGTACCAGAATAAACGCCCCAGTATAAGCTTTATTTACACCTCAGTCAAAAAATGTAATGACCCTGGTTCACGGAAGAAATACGTCCAGGTACCAGTCGATGATAGGCCCGCCCCACAGGAAAGTGATGAAGGTGGTCAGCGCCAGGAACGGCCCGAAGGCGATGGCCTGCCGCCGTTCTTTGCGTTTAAAAGCCAGCAAGCCAACAGCCACCAGGCCGCCAAGAATCCACGACATGATAACCGCGGCGATGACGTTCGGCCAGCCGGTGACCAGCCCGGCGAAGGCGCCCAGTTTGACATCGCCCTCGCCCATGCCGCCTCGGGACAGGATATACACCAGCAGGAAGATGCCGAATCCCGCGGCGCCGCCGATGACGGCATTCAGCAGTGACGGCGCCAGGTCAATCCGGCTGTCTAAAAGGCTGACTCCCAAAGCCATCACTATGGCCGGCAGCAGTATGCCGTTAAGGATGAGCTGGTGTTCCATGTCAATGACGAAGATAACGATGGTGAGTGAGGCATAAATGAGGGCGGCCGCCAGCGTCAGGTTTAAGCCCAGATGCAGGTACAGACCGCCGAAAACCGCGGCGGTCACGAGTTCAACCCAAAACACCCTTGCCGGTATTTGCCTGCCGCAGGTGCGGCAGCAGCCGCGGAGGACCAGCCACGAGAAAATGGGGATCATGTCCAGCGGCGACAGGCGGCGGCCGCAGCCGGGGCATTTTGAAGGCGGGGAAACGACCGACTCCTCCTGCGGCAGCCGGTCGCACAGGACATTCAGAAAACTGCCGATGACGGCGCCGAAGAGGAAGAAGACGACAGCATAGGCAAATTCCATTGGCGCACATTGTGGCGGGTTCAAGGTGTTAAGTCAACCCTTGAGATGAGCAGAGCGGAGGTCAAGAATCTCGGCGCAGGTCAATATTTCGTTCAGGAACAATGGCGCAAAATATTGCGCCGAAAACGACAAAACTCGATTGACAGTACAGGGAACACTAGTGCTATAATACCCGTATGAATATCAGCACAGGTGTACCACAACTGCGGCGCCGCTCCTCCTCGTCCATCTTCGCCGCAGCGAATCGTTTCAATCGTTTTTTATATCAATAACGCGTCACACAAACGCACAGCCCGCGACGCACTTGACCGGAATACCTTGCTTCAACCCCCCGGGGGGACTAGAATATCTTCCATATAGAATTATAAGGAGAATATCATGGCCGACCCCCGCATCCAGAAACTGGCCGAGCTTCTAGTCAAGTATTCCACCAAAATCAAGGACGGCGACAAGGTGGTGATCAACGCCCCGGCGGCCGCCCTGCCGCTGACCCGGGCTATCTACCTGGAGGTTTTGAAGGCCGGCGGCCTGCCGTTTATCCTGCAGCGCGGTGACTTCGAGGACCTGCTTTACCGCCACGGCTCGGACGAGCAGCTCCAGTATGTCCACCAGCCGCAGCGCTATGTCGCCGAGGAGTACGACGCCCGATTCGCCATCCTGGCTGACGACAATACGAAGAAGTTGTCCACGATCGCCCCGGAAAAGATAGTCCTCTTCGACCGGGCGCGCTCCGGTCTGATGAAGACGATGATGAAACGTTCCGCCGCCGGCGAGTTGAACTGGGTGGTAGCCCCCTTCCCCACCGCCGCCATGGCCCAGGACGCTGAAATGAGCCTGGAAGAATACGAAGACTTCGTCTACGGCGCCTGCATGCCAGACCTCTCCGATCCTATCGGTTACTGGAAGAAGCAGAGCGACCGGCTGCAGAAGGTAGTCGACTGGCTGAAAGGCCGCAGGAGCGTCCACATCACCGGCCCGGAGACTGACCTGAAACTGTCCATCAAAGGCCGCAAGTTTATCAAGTGCGACGGCGAGAACAACATGCCCGACGGCGAGGTCTTCACCGGCCCGGTGGAGGACTCTGCCAACGGCCACGTCTACTTCTCCTACCCCGCCATCGAGAGCGGGCGGGAGGTCACCGGCGTCAGGCTGTGGTTCGAGAACGGCAAGGTAGTAAAAGCTACCGCGGAGAAAAACGAGGGATTCCTGTTAAAGACCCTCGATACCGACGAGGGGTCCCGGCGGTTGGGAGAGTTCGCTATCGGCACCAACGAAGGCATCACCAAATTCACCGGCGAGATCCTCTTCGATGAAAAGATCGGCGGCAGCTTCCACCTGGCGCTCGGCGCCGGCTACCCGGAAACGGGATCGGTCAATGAATCAGCCATTCACTGGGATATGGTCTGCGACCTGCGGCAGGGCGGGCAGATCACCGTTGACGGCGACCTGCTGTACAAGGACGGCAGGTTCGTTATCGATTTTTAAATGGCGGCTGATCCACCAAAAACAAATGCCCCCTCTTGCGAGGGGGCATTTTACTTGCGGTCACCGATTACCATACGCGGCGGCGTTCACCCCGTGAACTGGAGACAGGCAGGCGTTTCTCGACTTCGGCCTGCGCCTGAGTCACATGCCGATTGGGGTAGTTAACCCAACCGCACTGAAAGCACTGTTCGTACGCTCCATATTCATCGGCGTCCTCGTAGACATCACCGTAATGGCAACGCGGGCAGCTTTTTATTCTATACAATTCAGTTACCTCCGTGTCTCATTCAGTTCCGAGACGGCCATATTGTACAGTTAAAGTTTCTTTATGTAAGTGACTTACATCACTCGTATTAGAGGCTGACGCGCCGGCCCGCCGTGAACCGCTGCTGATGTCTCTAATCCTTATTATCATCAGATTAAATTCATACTCTCTCCACAAAGCCTTGATAACATGGAATTACCACCAAATAATGGAAGGAGATGAGAAAGATGAAACAAACCTGGAAAACAGCAGCCATTGTGGCCGTGAGCATCGCCCTGATTGCCGGAGCGGGCACCTTCGCCTTTGCTCAGACCACCGACCCGGCGCCGGGCGCTGGGACTTGCGGCGGTTTCGGCATGCGCGGCTTCGGCGGGAACTCCGACGTCCTTACCGACCTGCTGGGCATAACCGCTGAAGAACTGCACCAGCTCCGTACCGACGGCAAGACGCTGGCCGAGATCGCCGCTTCCAAGGGTATCAGCGAAGACGCCTTGATCAGCGTCCTGCTCGAACCCCGTAAAGAAGCCCTGACCGCGGCGGTCGCCGCCGGCAGGCTAACTCAGGAACAGGCTAACCTGATGCTGCAAAACATGGAGGCTAACATGCGCCTGCAGATCAAGTCGAGCCTCGGCCCCCGCGGTTTCGGTTGCGGCATTGCGGCCGATGACGGCGCCGCTCCAGCCTCAGGCGGCATGCGCGGCTTTGGCGGAATGCGGCGTTAATCTTCATCCCGACTGTTTTTACGTTGGGGATGCCGGGCGGATCAGCCGCCCGGCATCCGGTCTATTTTATTTGCCCTTATTTTTAACCGGGGCTAATATTATGAACGTGATTAGAAAAGTTCTGGTCGTCGACGATGAAAAGAAGATTGTGGACATCGTCCGGGCTTACCTCGAAAGAGAAGGCTACCGGGTGATCACCGCGTTCGACGGCGAAACGGCTTTGAAGACTTTTCGCCAGGAAAAACCTGACCTCATAATCCTGGACCTGATGCTGCCGCGCCTCTCGGGCAATGAGGTCTGTCGGGCGATCCGCAAGGAGTCCGACATCCCCATTATCATGCTGACCGCCAGGGATGAACTGACCGATAAAATCGTGGGGTTGGAATTGGGCGCCGACGACTATCTGACCAAACCGTTCGAAGGACGGGAACTGGTGGCCCGAGCCAAAGCCATATTGCGCCGGTCAGAGCCCAAATCCGAAAATCGCCTCATTCAGGCAGGGAGCCTGACTATTGACCTGGAACGGCGGCAGGTCACCGCCGGCGGCAGGCAGGTGGAACTGACAACTACCGAATTTGAACTGCTGCGCCTCCTGGCCGCCCACCCGGGGAGGGTCTTCTCCCGGAGCGAACTATTAGACCGGCTCCAGGGCGATTCATACGAGGCTTACGAACGGACAATAGACTCCCATATTAAGAATCTCCGGCGTAAACTGACGCCCGACGCCTCCAAACCCTCGTACATCCACACCATTTACGGGGCTGGCTATAAATTAGAGGAACCGAAGTGAGAAGCCTAGCCTGGAAGCTGGGCGCGGCGCTTGTAATGGTAGCCGTAATCGCCATTGGCATTATGGCGATCATCACCAACCTGAATACCAGCCGGCAGTTTCAATCTTATATCGAAACCAGCCCGGCTTTTATTGAAACAGTCAGCCGGACGCTGGCTGTTTTTTACGCCCAGAACCGGTCATGGAACGGCGTTGAAAACCTGCTGCCGCAGCTGGTGGCCAACACCGGCGACCGGTTGGTTGTTGCTGACAGTTCCGGGCAGATTGTCGGCGATACCGCCGGCGAATTAACCGGGGCTAATCTCAGCCAGACTGATTTGAACGGCGGCTATACCATCCGCACCATGATGGGATTCCAAGGCGGCATGGGCGGCGGCGGGGGACAGATCGTGGGTCAGGCTTTCTACGTCGGGCAAACCGGGGTCGCCGCCGAACAGGCTTTCCTGAATCAAACCAACCGCTGGTTGTGGCTTTCCGGCGGTATCGCCGTCGTCCTCGCCGTCGTCCTCGCCGTCATCCTGGCCCGAAATTTCATCCGGCCTCTCCGTGCGCTTGACACCGGCGCCAGGGAAATTGCCTCCGGCAACCTCGGCTATAGAGTGAGGATCGACAGCGGCGACGAAACCGGTCGGCTGGCGGAATCTTTCAATGCCATGGCGGGTTCGCTGCAGCATAGCGAGGAAGCCCGCAAACGGCTGCTTGCCGATGTCGCTCACGAACTCAGGACACCCTTAACGATCATCAGCGGTACGGTTGACGCGATCAGCGACGGCGTCCTGCCCGCCGATGAAAAGCAATTAAAAATCATTAAGAGCGAAGCTCAAGTCCTGACCAGACTGATCGCCGATCTCCGCGACCTGTCCCTGGCCGAAGCCGGCGAGCTGAAATTGGAACTGTCAGCGGTTGACCTGGCAGACCTGGTCCGCCGAAAAGCGGAACAGTTCAAGCCACTGGCCGAGGCCAAAGGCATCTCCCTGATTTCAGAAGCGGCTGAAGCCCTGCCCTCAGTAACGGGGGACTGGGTGCGGTTGGAACAGGTTTTCGCCAACCTGTTTTCCAACGCCATCCGCCACACCCAGGCCGGCGGCCGGATCGCTGTCTCTTTTAATCCCGACACGCTCGAAGGAACTCCAGCGGTAACCGCCGCGGTGACGGATACCGGCGAGGGCATGACCGTCGAGCAACTGAAACATATTTTCGACCGGTTCTACCGCGTCGAAGATTCTCGCGCCCGAGCCGAGGGCAATGGCGCCGGACTGGGACTGGCAATTGTCAAACAGATGGTGGCCGCCCATCACGGCCGGGTCGGCGTCGAAAGCCGCCCCGGCTATGGTTCGACATTCCATATCACCCTGCCTGCGGCGGGCTTAACAGCCAAAACACAAGACTGACTACGAACGGATCATCACCAGCAGCATCTTGAACGCCGTTACCGCTTTCAGGGCATGAGGGATGTTTGCGGGCATGATGATCGCCTGACCTTCGATGACCCGGTGCTTCTCGCCGCCGATGCTAATTTCAGATTCGCCGTCAACGATATATGCAAAAGCGTCGAAGGGCGCCGAATGCTCAGACAGTCCGTGGCCGGCGTCAAAGGCAAACAGCGTAATCGTGCCGGCGGGACGGTCAGTCAGTGTACGGCTGACCACGGCGCCGGGCTGGTATGCCACCAGTTTGGCCATAGCCGCGGCGTGGCCGATGATCGATTGAGTTTCCGCCATTTTTATCTCCTCAACAGTTGTAGTGACCTAAAGTCTACCACATCACCAGATTTACAATAATCTCAGGCTGGGATATACTCAGCCTTCGGCACGCCCTGATTACCCCACTTCGGGTTTGAGAGCATAAGGAAGGCAATGGACGTAACTATCTGGCACTGGGTCGGATTCAACATTTTCCTGGTCACAATGCTCATGCTTGACCTGTTTGTCTTCCACCGAAAGGCGCACGTGATTCAAATGAAGGAATCACTGCGGTGGACGGCTTTCTGGGTCGGCCTGGCGATCATCTTCGGCCTGGGCATCTGGTACTTTGAAGGCTCAGGCTCCGCCCTGGATTTCTTCAGCGGCTATCTCGTCGAAGAATCGCTCTCAGTAGACAATCTCTTCGTCTTCCTGATGCTTTTCACCTATTTCTGTGTGCCGAAGGAGCACCAGTACCGCGTCTTGTTCTGGGGCATCCTGATCGCTATTGTGCTGCGGGCGGCGTTCATCGTCGGCGGCATTGCCCTGTTCCATGCCCTGGAATGGATGGTTTATGTATTCGGGGCTTTCCTGATTTTCACTGGCGTCCGCATGGGTATGCAAAAAGAAGACAATCCTCATCCAGAAGCCAACCCGGTGGTGAAATTATTGTGTAAAATCCTGCCGATGACGCCCAAATACCACGGAGGTAAATTCTTCACCCTGGAAAACGGGCGGCGCCTGGCGACGCCCTTGTTCATGGTATTTGCCGCCATTAACCTGACCGACATCATCTTTGCCGTTGACTCCATCCCGGCTATCCTGGCTATCACCGACGACCCGTTTATCGTCTATACCTCAAATATGTTCGCCATCATGGGCCTGCGCTCAGTCTATTTCGCTTTATCTGGTTTCGCCGAACGCCTCCACTACCTGCACTACGGGCTGTCCGCGGTGCTGATCTTCCTCGGCGTCAAGATGGTTCTTTCCGATATCCTGCACATCCCCACATTCCTGTCGCTGGCGATAATCGCCTCGATTCTGGCCGCAGCGGTCATCGCTTCCCTGCGGCGGCCGCCAGAGCCCAGACCAGAGCCTGACCTGTCCTGCTCGCCGAAGGAAGATGGCGCGACATGCGTCATTGATGAAATCAGGAAGGAGGAATAGCTAATGCCCGCCTCAAATGTATTCCTCGAGCTGGTCCTGGAAAAGTTGGCGCCCCTGGGGGCCGTCACCGGCAGGAGCATGTTCGGCGGCTTCGGTGTCTTCCATGAAGGCGAAATGTTCGGACTAATCTCCAACGACGTCATGTATTTGAAAGCCGACGACTCCAACCGCGAAGATTATGTCAAGACCGGCAGCCGGCAATACAAGCCGATGCCTTACTGGAACGTCCCCGCCGATGTTTTCGAGGACACTGCCGAACAGGTTGAATGGGCTAGAAAATCGGTAACCATCGCCCATACCGCTCCGATGAAGAAAAAATAGTAGTCTGCCGCCCGCTTCACGGAATCGGAGGATAGGCCGGGTAGACCACAGCATTCACCTGGACACTGTCGATACCCAGGCTCCAGCTGATGGGCACCCTGATTTCCCTGCTCTGTTTAGCCGGCACGCTGATAGCCGCCTTCCCGATAACAGGCCCGTTGAAAAGCATCCAGGATGCCTGCCCGCCAAGAGAGGTGTATCCCCCGACATCGAAAAGCAACTGCCACTCTTCGTCGGTTGTATTATTCAAGGTCAGGCTAGCAAAAAGGCATATTTCGCCGGTTTTTACCACCCGGTTCAATGCTAGCGATATCACGTCATGCTCTAAGACTCCGACGTCGAGCCGCCCCTGGGACAAGGTAAAACCGCCGCTGCCCCAAGCCGTTCCGCTTCCTTCCTTGAAACTTACGGTAAACGGCTGGCCAATCTTAAAAACTGTGACAAGCACCGGGAATTGCTGGACCACGCCCTGGCCTTCAAAGGCGCGCAGGGTCAAGTTCGCGTTATAAATACCGGGCTCAAGATTATCAGTGTCGGCGAAAATTGTGAGCGACTTGGTGGCCTTCCCGGATGACGGATAAACCCACAGCCACGGCTGGTCCGAGGAGACATTCCATTCAACCTCACCGCCCCCAACTGTCACCAGGAAGTCTGCCGGCAATAGATCAAAACCCTCGACGGCGTAGAGGGCAAAGGTTGACGGCGTAACGACGATGTTTTTAGTGCCTGCGCTGTCACAGCCGGGTACGGCGATCAGCAACAGAATGCCGAAAAATATGAAGCTTGTCCTAAGATACCCGGTTCTTTTCATTTCACCCCTCGACCCATTATACCCCCTTCGCCAAGTGTCAATAAGCCTGCTGGAAAACGGGCTGTAAGTGTCGCGTTGTCATGGCTGAGGTGGATTGCTGTATAATTCACCCCGACGAGGACGCCATGCCTAACCTTGAAGACTACAAATGGGAGTTCCGCAAGGAAGAGGAAGAACTGCTGGCGGAACGCCGCAAGCTCCTGGGTCAAAAGCAGCTTATCTCCCGCGTGTTTACCACCGAGGCTTCCCGCCGCCGCGCCGAGTTAGAAAAAGCTGTCGCCGAGCTGGAACGCCGCATAACCGAAATCCGCAATATCCTGGGCGACAACTACCGGAATAATTAACTCCCGATGGACAAGAACCGCTTTGCAGACCTCGTGGAACAGGCGTTAGATAAACTCCCCGATGAATTCCTGGAAATCATGGATAACGTTGAGGTCCTGGTCGAAGACTACCCTACCAAATCCCAGTGCGCCGGCGCTAAGAAAACCGAACTCCTGGGCTTGTATGAAGGCGTTCCTCTGACCGAGAGGGATTCACGGTACAGCCTGGTGCTACCCGATAAAATCACCATTTTCCAAAAACCGATCGAAGCTATCTGCCGCACCGACGCCGAAATCATTGATCAGGTTGAGAAAACGGTCAAACATGAAGTAGCCCATTTCTTCGGCATGTCGGACGACGAACTCAACGACATCGAGGCTGGCTGGCTGGAAGGGGAAGAAGAGTAGTCCGTTGTCTGGAACCGACCGGGTCAAATACAATCCGCTGCCGTTGACCATAAGCTCACTGACCGACGACTTCCGGCGTGTCGGAGTGCGGCCGGGGATGACACTCATTGTCCACTCATCTCTCTCCTCCATGGGTTGGGTATGCGGCAACGCCCAGTCGGTCATCATGGCGCTAGAGGCGGCTATCGGCGAAACAGGTACCCTGGTCATGCCGACCCATACCAGCGATAACTCCGACCCCGCTTTCTGGAGCCGCCCACCGGTACCGAGCCAGTGGTGGGATATCATCCGCGCCGAAACGCCGGCCTTTGATCCGGAATTGACGCCGACCCGCAAAATGGGCGCGATACCTGAGACTTTCCGAAAGCAGCCAGGGACCATCCGAAGCAGCCATCCTCAGGTTTCGTTCGCCGCCCGCGGTCCGCTGGCGGCGAGGATCGTATCCAATCACAGCCTGAATTATGCGCTGGGGGACGCCTCCCCGCTTGGCCGTTTGTACGAAATCGGCGGCTTCATACTGTTGCTCGGCGTAGGTTATGAGAACAATACCACCCTGCATTTGGCCGAATTCCGAGCTATTTTCCCGGGGAAGAAGGTCGAGCGCGGCGGGGCGGCAGTCAACGAAAATGGCCGGCGTATCTGGAAGATCCTGGAGGATTTTTCGGAGGAGTCCGACAAGTTTCCGGAAATCGGAGCTGCCTTTGAGACGGCCCTCCCACACAAGGTTACAACCGGCCGAATCGGCCTAGCTGAAGCCAAGTTAATGCCGGTGCGCGACCTCGTGGATTTCGCGACGGCCTGGTTGGAGGCTAACCGGAAATGATCCACGACAACATCGAGCGCTGTCCCTGGCCTTTGTCCGGCGGCGAGATAATGATCAGGTACCATGACGAGGAATGGGGAGTGCCGACTCACAGCGATGCTCAGCACTTTGAGTTCCTGGTACTGGAAGCCTTTCAGGCTGGGTTATCGTGGCTGACCGTCCTGCGTAAAAGGGCCGCCTTCCGAGAGGCTTTCGCGGGCTTCGACGCCGCCGCCGTGGCGGCTTTCGATGACATGAGAATCAACGAACTTCTGTCAAACCCGGGCATCATCCGCAACGGTTTGAAAATCCGGGCGGCAGTAAACAACGCGGGGCGGTTTCTTGAAGTCCAAGTCGAATTCGGTAGCTTTGACGCTTATCTCTGGCATTTCACTGGAGGCAAACCTGTTATCGGCGGTTGGACTTCGCTGGCAGAACTGCCGGCAAAAACCGGGTTGTCAGACAAAATTTCGGCTGACCTGAAGCGCCGCGGTTTCAAGTTCGTCGGTTCCACCATTATCTACGCCCACCTTCAGGCGGTGGGTATCGTTAACGACCACCTGGTAAACTGCTTCCGGTTCAAGCAAATGACCGGAGCGTGATACCGGCGGGAAACGATCCTGACCGCTATAAAATATATGAGGCTCTGTAACGAGCCTCATACAATACGGGCAGACCAATCCCAGCTCAATACTGCTTTTTCCGCAGTGCCTTTCTTTTCCGGTAGCAGGAATAGCAGATCACCTTAAGTCTATTGGGCGCGTCCGGGGCAAATACATACTGGCATTCGGCGTCCAATGGGTTGCCGCACGGTTCTCCGTGCTCGTGTTCGGTTTCAGTGCACTCGCACTTGCCGCCCGATCTTTCCAATACAGTCTGCTTGACTTGGCTGTCAAGGAAAGCCACGATACTCAACCTCCATTTACTTTTTTCGGCAAAGTTATATACCAGAGAAATTCCGGATCTGTCAATCCGTTGCCTGTGCTCAGCGTAAAAAAATAAGGATCATTTACCCAGCCGCCACACTGTTTCCTCCAGCAAGTCACGCCAGCGGCCGCCGAGGCGGAGGTAGTCCAGCCACAGCTTGCTGGCCGAAGCGCGGAGGCCGTCCTTCAGAGGCGAGATTTTCTTAAGATCAGGCGCGATCCCCGCCAGGAACGAAATAGCGATCAGGCCGCTCTCCATACCTACTGCTTTGACCCCTACCTTCAGACCCAGCATTCTGATGCGAATGATGTAAGACAAGTTCTGCGCCTCAGGCGGCGGCGGTCCGAAACGGTCGGTAAGCTCCCGTTCGAAATCGGACAATTCTTTCTCGTTTCGTATAGCCGCCAGACGTTTATAGAATCCCAACCGAAGAGCCTCTTCGGGAATATAACTGTCAGGGATATAGGCCGATAGTGGCAGTTCGATTGTCGGAGGCGGTATCTGGCTGGACTTAAGGAGTTCGGTTTCCTTGCCGGTTTTTATTGCTTTCTGTTCAGCCACCGCCTCGGAGAGCATCTGGGTGTAGAGGTGAAACCCCACCGCCGAAATGTGCCCGCTTTGCCGTGTGCCGAGCAGCGACCCGGCGCCGCGGATCTCCAGGTCTTTCATAGCGATACCGTAGCCCGCTCCCAATTCTGCCGCCTCGAAGATGGTGCGAAGGCGCTTTTCGGCGTCGCCGGTGAGACGCTTACCCTTCTCATACAGGAAGTAGGCATAAGCCAATACAGCACCGCGGCCGACACGGCCTCTAAGCTGATAAAGCTGGGTTAGACCGAAACGGTCAGCTTGATTGACGATTAGGGTATTGGCGTTGGGCACGTCCAGCCCGCTCTCGATGATGGTGGTGCAGACCAGCACGTCGACCGAGCCCTCGGCAAAGCGGGCCATGGCCACCTCAAGTTCACCTTCCGGCATCTGACCGTGACCGACTATGAAAGAAACCTCAGGCACTAGTTTCTTGAGCCGCTCAGCGATGAAGTAGATGCTTTGAACGCGGTTGTGGACAAAGAAAACCTGGCCGCCTCGCTCCTTCTCCCGCAGGATAGCTTCGCGTACCAGGTGGTCGTCGTAGCCGGAAACGAAAGTCTTGACCGGCAGCCGCTCGTTCGGCGGCGTTTCGATGACGCTCAGGTCGCGTACCCCTACCAGCGACAGATGCAGGGTGCGGGGGATGGGGGTAGCCGACAGAGTAAGCACGTCAACTTCCTGCCTCATCCGCTTCAAAAACTCCTTATGCATCACCCCGAAACGCTGTTCTTCGTCAATGATGAGGAGACCCAACTTCTTGAAATGGACATCAGGCTGCAGCAGGCGGTGGGTGCCGATCAGGATATCTATGCCGCCGTGCTCCAGAGATTCCAGGATTGCTTTCTGCTCTTTATCGCTACGGAAGCGGGAAATCACCCCCACTTTCACCGGGAAGGCAGCAAGGCGGCTCTTAAAGGTTGAGTAATGCTGCTGGGCTAGCACGGTGGTCGGTACCAGCACAGCCACCTGCTTGCCGTCCATGACCGCTTTAAAGGCGGCACGCAGCGCCACCTCGGTCTTACCATAGCCGACATCGCCCAGGATTAGGCGATCCATCGGTATGGGCTTCTCCATGTCTTCCTTGACTTCAGCCAAAGCCCGGGACTGGTCCGGCGTCTCCACGTAAGGAAAGGAACCTTCCAGTTCCCGCTGCCACATCGTGTCGCGTGAGTAGGCGTAGCCGGGGACGACCTGGCGGGCGGCGTAAAGCTCGATGAGCTCGGCGGCCACCTCTTCGGCGGCGGCTTTAGCCCGTTCTTTGGAACGCGCCCACTCCTGGGTACTCAAACGGTTCAGAACCGGGGGTTCGCCGTCACCGCCGACGTAGCGGCTAACCCGGTCAACCTGATCCGTCGGCACATACAACCGGTCCCCGGAGGCATATTCCAACTGCAAATATTCGCGTCGAGCGCCGGAAACTTCCATAATGACGATGCCGCCGAATCTGGCGACGCCATGATCGATATGAACGACATAGTCTCCCGGAGTTAATTCAGGCAGGAAAAGCCTTTGTGCCTGAGCGCTTCGGCGAGGGCGAGAGCGTTCCTTGACGAAACCAAACAACTCAGCATCAGTAAAAAAGAAGGTTGTTCCAGCCAGGACCCATCCCCGATCCAGCAAAGCGTGGGCCAGGGTAATGGTGCCAGCGGCCGGCGGCGCGGCAAGACTGCTGGTGAAGTGGTAAGGAACACCCGCCTCAGAGAACAGCTCCTTCAGCCGGTCAGATTGATAACTGGCTACCACCAGACGCGAACCTTGATCTCTAAGCTCATTAACCCTAGTGAAAAATGAATTCAGCCGCCCGGCATAACTGGGCGCCGGCATAAGCGGCAGTTCAATAACGCCACCCTCCCCGGATCCCCACGAAGACAATTCAGCGGTCTGAAACGAAGCTGTGCTTGCACTTATTGACTTCCAAGGTAGATAAGGCATAGGGAAATCGGCCGGCAGTTCGGCCGCGGCGGTCTTCTCGGCGCGCAGAGTCTCTGCTTCCCGGCTAAGAATTCCCCAGGCTTGTTCGACCGCGACCGGCTCATCAATAATTACCAGGGAATCCGGTGAAAGGAATTCTAGGAGCGAAGACCGGTTTTGGTATGGTGCCCAGAAAGCCGCTGTTTCCGGCCGGTTGCCGCGCTTCAACCCGTCAAGTTCTTCAGCCAGCTCGCCGCGCATTTCCTCGGCAATCCCGTCCAGGTCAATCCACGGCAGCAGTTCCGGTTCGAGCAGCAGAGTGGCTGGGCTGAAACTCACGTGATCCAGCGATTTCAGCGAACGCTGAGTAGCGGCGTCAAATATGTGGATCCTATCGATAACATCTCCGAAAAACTCCATGCGTACCGGGTTGTCGCCGGCGGGCGAAAAAACATCCATAATGCCGCCCCGCCGGGCAAAAGTCCCGGGAGTTTCAACCAGATGTTCAGCCCGGTACCCTATGCTTGCGAGTTTTCGCGCCAACTCCAGCGGAGGCGTTTCAGTACCCGCAGCAACAGTGATCCAGCTGCCTCTGAAAGTCTCCGGATCAGGCAAAGGCCGCAGCAAGGCATCAGGAGCGACAATGGTAATTAAAGGTTTCGATACTGGATGCCCGCCGATTTCAGCCAGCGCGCGAACCGTGTCAAGTTCAGTCCCCCTGTCGACAGCTGCCCGCTGGTATGGCAGAAGATCGGGGCCAGGGAAGAGCCGTACAACATCTTCGCTCAGCCACAAAGCAAGCTGCTCGGTTAGATTGCGGGCTTTTTCGGCGTTGGCTGTGATCACCAGTCCCGGCCGGCGCAATTGGTTAAACAATGCGCCGATCAAGTACGGCCTGGCAGCCTCGTTAACCGAAAAACGGCTGATGGTCTGCCGCTTTCGGCGGTTATCAGACAGCCAGTCACAGAGAGGCTGAGATTCGGTAATCAGTGGGAACAGCCCGTTAAGATTCATATGTATGTTGTTTCTGGAAATACCCCGGGCTAGACCGGCGTCTGCCCGTGGGGCATTTTACACGCGTCGGCACCGGTTGTCCAAAGGTAAAGGCCGTTGCTATAATGCAGGAACCTTATGAACGAAAAGCCGCGATACCGCCGTATCGTCATCAAACTAGGTACCAACCTCCTCACCGGCGGTACCGGCAAGCTTGATCAAACGGTCATGTCCGGCCTGGTAGCGCAGGTCGCCGCCGTTATTCGCCACGGCAGCCAGGCAATCATCGTAACATCAGGCGCCATCGCCGCCGGGAAAGAGAAGCTGAGTGCCTATAAAAAGCACCGGGACATTCCCTACAAGCAAGTGTTAGCCGCGGTGGGACAAAGCCGTTTGATGAATGTTTATGAAGGGTTATTTGCCGCCCACGATCTGACCGTGGCGCAGGCGCTCTTAACCCGGACCGACCTGAGCGACCGTTCCGGCTACCTCAACGCCCGCAACACACTGCTGGCGATAATGGAACTTGGCGTCATCGCTATTGTGAATGAAAACGACGTGGTGGCGGTGGACGAGATTCAAGAAGCCAAATTCGGCGATAACGACAGCCTTTCAGCGATGGTGGCCAATCTGGTTGACGCAGACTTGCTGCTTATTCTGTCTGACGTCAACGGCTTGTATACCGCCAATCCACGGAGCGACCCTGAAGCCCGGCTCATCCCGGTTGTCGAGCGGATCACCGCCGAGATCGAAGCGCTGGCCGGCGGCGCCGGCAGTGCGGCTGGCACCGGGGGCATGATCACCAAAATCGAAGCCGCTAAACTGGCCACGGCTTCAGGTGTCCATGTCATCATTGCTTCCGGAAGGTTGGATAAAGTTATCGAGCAGATTGCCGTCGGAGACTGCCCCGGGACCCACTTTCTTCCCCAGGCATTTCCGGATGCTCGTCACCGCTGGTTGGTTTCCGGGCTTTCGACCCGCGGCCGTGTACTGATTGACGAAGGTGCAGTCCGGGCTGTGATGAAATGCTCCAGCCTGCTGCCCGCAGGAATAAAGGCTGTCGAAGGTGTTTTCAAGCGCGGCGACATTGTCCGGCTAATCACCCCGGGGGGCTCCCAGTTGGGATTCGGCATCGTCAACTACGACGCCGCCGAGATCGATAAGATCAAAGGCCTGCATTCCGACGCCATCGCCGGTAAGCTAGGCCACAGCTATGGCGACGAGATTATTCACCGTAGCAACCTGGCGGTGTGCTAACAATGGCTTACCGGCGCAACCCGATCAAGAAACAGGTCACCGGTCAGGAATGACTGTCAGATATCAGGGGGGTTCGGCCAGGCTATACGCCAAGGACGTTGAGAAACCGGTGGCCGATGTGCGCTATCAGATGATGCTGACCCAGGCCACCAAATTCACCCGCATCAAGTGGTGGGGGGATTTCTCCTCCGGCAAAGAACTAAAGACGCTCGGGGAGTTCATCATTGAGTTCGATGACGGCACCCGCGGGGAAATTGTCGTCTTTAGCAGCGGAGCGGCATCAAATAAGAACGGCCGTTTTCAGTACAGTTTCAACGGCCGCGGCCGGCTCGGCGGCGGAAATTTCCGTTCCCACGGCAAGCTTACTGAAGAATAGCCCAGCCGCCGTAACTTCAATATTGAATGAACGTACGACCAGCGAAAAGGGTTAAAAAAAGGGTGGCTAGTCCTTAACGCCTTTGGCCTTGACGTAATCGACGACATCCTTGACGGTGAGCAGTTTCTCGGCTTCCTCGTCCGGGATCTCCAGCTTGGCTTCCGGGGTAGAGAACTCTTCCTCAAGGGCCATGATTAGCTCGACCAGGTCGAGCGAGTCGGCACCCAGGTCATCGGTGAATTTGGACTCCGGGGTGACGTCCTTTTCCTCCACCGAGAGCTGCTCGACGGCGATTTTCTTGACGCGTTCCAAAACTGTGGCCACTAATACCCTCCTGAATCAGTCTCGCTGAACCAGCGTCGCCACTGAACTCAGCACTCCGTTGACAAACTTGGCGGAACTTTCCGAGCCGAACTCCTTGGCCAGTTCCACCGCTTCGTTGATGGCGACTCGAACCGGGACATTATTATCGTGGAAAAGCTCGTAGATTGCAAGCCGCAAGACGTTGCGGTCAATAGGTGAAAGCTGTGACACAGGGTAAGCCGGGGCCAACCTGGTAATGATGCCATCGGCCTCGGCCTGGTGTTTCAGTGCCCCCTCAACAAGCGCCCGGGTGAAAACGTCGTTCTCGGCTGGCAGGTCGGCGCCGGCTATCTGGCGGTCAAGCACCGCCGCGGCGTCATGCCGGGCGATATCCGCTTCATAGAGAACCTTAAGGGCCAGGACCCGGGCCTCGTGGCGCTTGGTCATAGACTTACAGGGTCATTCCGCCGTCGACGGTCAGGGTCTGGCCGGTAATGTAGCGCGCTTCTTCGGAGGCCAGGAAGACGGCGGCAGCGGCTATATCCTCAGCCGCGCCGAGACTTCCCAGCGGGATGCGGGCTAGGAGCGCCTCTTTGGCTTCGCCGGTCATACCGGCGGTCATGTCGGTGACAATAAAACCAGGCGCTATAGCATTCACTGTCACCTGCCGGGAAGCCAATTCCTTGGCCAATGACTTGGTAAAACCAATGATACCGGCCTTGGAAGCAGCATAGTTAGCCTGACCGGCGTTGCCGGAAAGACCGATTACGGATGACAGGTTGATAATCCGCCCGCCGCCACGACTCTTGAGCATTGGACGCAGCGCGGCGCGGCAACAGAGGTAAACACTCTTCAAATTGGTATCCAGGACGGCGTCCCAGTCTTCTTCACTCATCCGCAGGAGGAGGCCGTCGCGGGTGATGCCGGCGTTGTTGATCAGGATGTCCAGACGACCGAAGCTGGCACTCGCGGCTTCGATAACCCGGACCGCTTCGGCGGCGGTTGATACATTGCCCTGTACCGGCACGGCCTTGCCGCCGGCGGCGTTGATTTCGTCAGCGATCTTGGAAGCTGAATCGGACAGGCTGTTCAGAACCAGAGACGCGCCTTCGGCGGCGAAGCGGCGGGCAATCGCGGCGCCAATACCTCGGCCAGCGCCGGTGACTACGGCGACTTTGCCTTCCAGCCGCCTCAATTCCATGGATTAGCCTGAAGGTTTTTAATTGCCTGCGCCTCGGAAATGTTAATCGTCTTGACGTCGCGGTTAATACGTCGGACAAGCCCGGACAGAACTTTGCCAGGGCCGATCTCGATGAACGTGCTGACTCCGGCGCCGATCATATACTCCACCGATCTCTGCCAGTAGACCGAGGTCGTCAACTGTTTGAGTAGCTCGGCCCGGATATCTTCGGCGCCGGTGATCGGCAAGCCAGTGGTATTAGCCACAATGGGGACAGCGGTGTCTTTGAAATTGAGGCGTTCGACAACTTTGCTCAAACCTTCGGCTGCCGGCGCCATCAAGGGCGTATGGAACGCGCCGGAGACAGCCAGCGGCACTACCCTTGCGCCCTTGCCGGCCAATATTTCAGAGGCGGCGGTCATCTTATCTCGGTCACCTGAGATAACGATCTGGCCTGGCGAGTTGTAGTTGGCGACAAAGATACCGAACTCGGCGGCAGTCTGGTTGATGACGGCTTCATCCAGCCCCATCACCGCGGCCATAACACCGGGCGACTGCTGGCTTGCCAGCTGCATCAGCCGTCCTCGTAAAGCAGCCAGTTGAACGGCATCGTCAACATCAAGCGCGCCTGCGGCAGCCAGCGCAGTATATTCGCCTAGGGAATGGCCGGCTACGAAATCAGGTTCCGGCAAAATATCCATATCACGGAGGGCGGCTAAATAAGCCAGGCTAGCCGTTATGATGGCGGGCTGGGCGATAGCCGTCTCTCTGAGTTTTTCCTCCGGGCCTTCAAAGCACAGGCGGGAGATGGAGAAACCCAATCGCTCATCCGCCGCTTTGAACACCGCCCGGGCTGAATCGTATTCTTCATAGACATCCAAACCCATACCCGGCGCCTGGGCACCCTGGCCGGGAAACACGAAGGCAAGCATCGGTTTAACCACCTGTCGCCCCTCTCCCGTTGTCAAGCGATATCAAAGCGTGCGCCAAAATTACTCGGCCTTTTTCCTGTCCTTAGCTGGCTTCTCTGGCTTCGCAGGCTTTTCCGCCTTGACCTTTTTGTCTTTATCAGACTTAGCGGTCTTCTCCGCTTTTTCAGGCTTGGTCTTCTTTGATTTCTCGGGCTTTTCAGCTTTGGCGGTTTCGGCAGCTTCTCTGGCGGCTTTGTCGGTCTTTTCCGACTTCTTCTTAATTTTAGTCTCAAGATCCAGAACGACGCGGCCGTCGTAGACACCGCAGGACGGGCAGGCGCGATGCGGCAGCATCGGCTGGCGGCATTGGGGACATTCCATCAATTCCTTGGGTTCCAGGTGCAAGTGACTGCGCCGTTCGCCCTGACGTGATTTACCGAGTTTCCGTTTAGGTAGCGGGGCCATCTATTTCTCCATATATCCTTATTTAGTGTTACTGCTTGGTATTAATGCCCGGACAATCCGCCCGGCAAAGGGGTTTCATCGGCTGGGACAGGATGATGTACTGGCGCAGAGCATCTGAAAGGTCAAGGATGTGATGTTCGTCAATGGTAAAGTTCTCTGCTGCTTCTTCAATATCCAGCGGCAGGCCGCTGGTCACATCCAGCGTTGGTAAATATTCTTCCTCGAACCTGACCTCCAGGGGACACTGGTATTCGTCAAGGCAGCGGCAGCATTCCTGGGGCAAGATCGTCTTGAAGTCCGCCTTGACTAACACCGAACGCGGCGTCCTGGTGAATTTGATTTCGCCTTTGACGTTGACCGAAACGCCTTCCACCGTCAATGAATCGTCAATTTGATAGTCTCGCGTGGCGCCGACAAGCCCTTTTTCCAGCTGCGCCACATTAAAACTTAGCACGCCGCATCCTCCACAAGCGTTGTATTATAGACAACGACCTGTTTTAAAGCAAGTTCAAGCTGAACAGGTGTTCAAGTCTAAGGCTCAGTAGCACGGCAACCACATTAATTGTTAAAATAGTCGGTCATTTATTAAGGAATCAGCAATATGAGTACAGCATTCGGTAATCTCAAATTTATCAGCGCCATCGAACGTTTTCTAAAAAGGGAATCAACGGGCGGCATCCTGCTCTTCGGGGCGGCTGTTGCCGCCATGATTATCGCCAACTCGCCCATATCGGAGTCTTACTTCCACTTCCTGCATACCAAAGCCGGTTTCAGTTTCGGAAGCTTCCAGCTTGAACTTTCACTAGCCCACTGGATCAACGACGGCTTAATGGCGCTTTTTTTCCTATTGATCGGGCTGGAAATCAAACGCGAACTCTTAGTCGGTGAGTTATCATCCCCGGCCAAGGCGGCCTTCCCGGCTTTAGGCGCTCTTGGCGGGATGATTGTTCCTGCCGCCATCTACCTGGGTTTCAACATGGCCGAAGACGGGAATCCCCACGGGTTCGGCATTCCAATGGCCACAGATATTGCCTTCGCCCTAGGCTTTCTCATGCTTCTGGGCAACCGGGTGCCGGTAGCACTCAAGGTTTTCCTGGTTTCGCTGGCAGTCATCGACGATCTGGGCGCTATTCTGGTTATCGCCATCGGATATTCTTCCAACCTAGATTGGGCGGCCTTAGGCGGCGCGGCGGTAATTGCCGGCGCGCTTATCGCTTTGAACGCCGGGGGAGTCAAGAAACTGGTACCCTACCTGGCCTTAGGGGCAGTATTGTGGTATCTGGTATTCCAGTCAGGCATCCATGCGACCATAGCCGGAGTGATCCTCGCCTTTACGATCCCGGTACGCCAAAAAATCACCAGCGAACAGTTTGTCGATACCTGCAGGCTGGAGCTGGATACTTTCGGCGGAGCGGAAGGCAAGCGGAAAAACGTCTTGCTAACTTCTGAGCAGCAGGATGCGGTCGAAAAAATCGGCGAGGCTTATGAACAGGTGCAGAATCCCCTGCTGCGGCTGGAGCATTCACTCCACCCGTTCAGCGCTTTCTTGATCATGCCGGTCTTCGCCCTGGCAAACGCGGGTGTCGCTCTCGGCGGCTCCGACGTGAACCTGATGCAGCCGGTAGCCTGGGGTATCTTAGCCGGTTTGATTATCGGCAAACCTCTCGGTATTGTCGGAATGACATTCCTAATCAGCCGACTGGGCTGGATAAGAAAGCCGGATTCGTGCCAATGGAATCACATTATCGGAGCCGGAATCATCGGCGGAGTGGGATTCACCATGTCAATATTCATCGCGGGATTGGCTTTCGAGGAACCCGGACTTATCGATTCCGCCAAGCTGGCAATTGTGAGCGCGTCATTGATTGCGGGCGCCGCCGGTGTGTTCTATTTATGGCGGTTGCCGCCGCCGACGTGCAAGCTCGACGAGAAATAAAATCCGAGAGTTAAATCACCCGAGACAGTGTTTTAGGACCCTCTGTACTTATTGCTCGTCAACTTTGTCGTCGCGCTTGTAGCTGCCCAGAACCCTTATCCGGTCGGCAACCTTTTCCAATTCCTTGAGTGCCCGCTGCGTCGCCGGGGCGTTTAACCCTTTCTCAAAATCCAGATAGAAGTTATAGTCCCAGGCGCGGCTGGTCACGATAGGACGGCTCTCGATCTTGGACAGGTTAATGTTCTCGTCGTTGAAACACTTTAGGACATGGAAGAGGGCGCCCGGAATATTTTTGGCATGAACCACCAGCGAAGTTTTATCGGCATCCAGGTCGTAAGGCGTGTCAGGCCTGGCGATAATCAAAAAACGCGTATAGTTCTTTTTTTCGGTTTCGATATCGCGGGCAAGTATCTTCATGCCATAGATCTCAGAAGCCAGCGTCGAGCCAATGGCCGCCGCGGTATGCAGGTCCTGACCTTTGATAAGGCGTACAGCAGCGGCGGTATCTTCAGCTTCGATCCGGCGCATCTTGGGATGTTTGTCCAGAAATTCCTCCGCCTGACTCATAGCCAGCGGGTGGGTGTAAACCTCAGTAATGTTCTCCATCTTTGTTCCCGGAAGGGCGATCAGATTGAGCACCAAGCGCATATATTCTTCGCCGACAATACGCGTATCGTATTTAAAAAGAAAATCGTAGTTTTCCAGAAACGAGCCGTAGAGCGAGTTCTCAATGGCTACAACTCCGTAGTCAGTCAGACCTTTATGGACGTCTTCGAAAACCTGTTTGAAAGTTTCGCTCTCGATTATCTCGGAGTCTCCAGGAAATTTCTTACGGGCAACGATATCGTGAAATGACCCCCGGGCGCCCTGAATCGAGATTTTAATCATTTCAGACTCCTAGAAGATTAGATCTGATCAATTTAAACTAATGATAACCATAATCCCGGGCAATGGCAATAGATTTATTGTGGACCGGCACCTGCCTTAATGAATCCCCCGCAGATGCCTGACCACCTTGTCGGCCAGCACCAGCACGGCAAACGCGCATTCCACCACAGGATGCAGCATTTTCTGGCCGCGCTCATTTATCGCCAGCGGCCAGGTACGGCAAGTTTCCGGGCGGATGTTGTAAATGGTACACCGGCCGTTTTTAGGGTTCCACCATTGGCAGGGACGGGCATCCTTGATCGTCCACTCATTCCCTCCATGGGAAAATAAGTCTTCTGTCCTCCGCCGCAGTACCCGACTGATGCGTTCGGCATCTTTCTGGTTGACCACGATCTTGCTGGTCCGGGAGCAGCACCAGCCACAGCCGGCGCAATATTCACCCAGCTTCTTCAATAGGCCGCGGGATTCTTCACCGATGACATCAACTGCTGCCACCAGTTCCTTCAGCTGGTCATCGGGCATCGGGAATGCCGAAGGATAGTTCGCCCGCAGCACCTCAGCCACCCGGGTGATAAAACGATCGTATTTTATACCCACCTTTTGCCGTTTATCAGCCACCATGGCCTGGACTGCGGCTAAATCCTGTTCCAGTCTGTCATCTGAAGCTGATTGGGGCACACCGAAACCTCCCGAGCACTTCGACATTATCTATCTTACAGGTACTCTATAACCACCGCCAGCCTTATCTATAGGAGTCCAGGTTTGAATACCTATCTTACCGGGACGGGCGCCGCGACCTTGCCCCTCCGCCGGTCTTCATCTATACTGGCCTTGATTTCTTTTACAGGTGAACCTATGGACGCTCTCAACGAACTGAAGATGAAGTGCCACCACGCCAAACAGGCCAGTCGTAAATTATCCTACGCCGCCACGCCGGTAAAAAACGCAGCGCTTGAGGCCATGGCCGCCAGCCTAATTCTCCAAAAGGACCGGATACTAGAGGCCAACGCCATTGACCAGATCGAGGCCAAGAACGCCGGCATGAACCCTGCCCTGCTTGACCGCCTCATCCTGACCGAACATCGTCTTGAGGTCATAGCCGCCGACGTCCGATGCGTCGCCGCTCTCCCCGATCCGGTGGGTGAGTTTTTCGACATGCGCACTCTGCCCAACGGACTGGTCATCGGCAAAAAGCGGGTGCCTCTCGGTGTCATTGCCGCAATCTACGAGTCCAGGCCCAACGTCACGGTGGACATCACCGCACTGTGCCTCAAATCCGGCAATGCCGTGGTCCTGCGCGGCGGTAAGGAGACGCTAAATTCCAATAAGGCGCTGGTCGAGGTCATCATCGCCGCCATAGAATCCTCAGGTATCGACAGTAACGCCGTCCAGTTTTTCGACACGACGGACCGAGCCCTGGTGCCGAATCTCCTGAAGATGAGCGACCAGATCGACTTGGTTATCCCTCGCGGCGGTACCGGCCTGATCAATTTCGTTAAAGAAAACTCTACCATTCCAGTAGTCGCCGGCGGAGCCGGCGTCTGCCACACCTACGTTGACGCTTCAGCCAAGATCGAGGAAGCCGTGGCTATTGTCTACAACGCCAAGATTCAAAAGCCTTCGGCTTGTAACGCCCTGGATACCATTCTAGTCCACAAGGATATTGCCGAACACTTCCTGCCCAAAGCCGCCACCGAGTTAAACAGAATGAACGTGGAGTTACATTGCGACCCGCGCTCATCGGAGATCCTTTCAAAAAGTCCCGGGTTGAAGCTGGTGCCGGCCATCGAGGATGACTGGGGTCAGGAGTACCTGTCCCTGACCGCCGCGGTCAAGGTAGTCAACTCGCTTGACGAAGCTGTTGACCATATTGCCGCCTACGGCGATGGTCATTCAGAGGCCATCATCACCGAGGATTACTCCGCCGCTTCGCGCTTCATGAACGAGGTGGACGCCGCGGCGGTCTATGTCAACGCCTCCACTCGCTTTACTGACGGCGCACAGTTTGGCCTGGGGGCGGAGGTCGGCATCTCCACGCAGAAGATGCACGCCCGCGGCCCGTTGGGTCTCAAAGAAATCACCTCCTACAAATGGCTGGTCTACGGTTCGGGCCACATCCGGCCTTAAGACTGCGTCTTTGTCGATCACAACGAACTTGAAAAGGTTACACATGCCAAGAATAGATGGCCGCGGTCCTGATCAACTGCGCTCAATAAAGATCACTCCCGGCTTTCAGCCATATGCCGAAGGTTCGGTATTGATTGAGCAAGGGAATACCAGAGTCGTGGTATCCGTTTCAATGGAAGAACGAGTACCGCAGTTTCTTAAGAACACCGGCACCGGCTGGGTGACCGCGGAATACGCCATGCTGCCTCGGGCGACTTCAACACGCACCCAGCGTGAATCAGTCCAGGGCAAATTGTCCGGCCGCGGCCAGGAAATACAGCGGCTGGTCGGTCGTTCTCTAAGGGCAGTTACCGATCTATCTGCTCTCGGCGAGCGAAGCTTCGTCGTTGACTGCGATGTCCTCCATGCAGACGCCGGTACCCGAACGGCTGCAATTACCGGTGGTTATATCGCGCTTTTCATCGCTTTTGAAAAGCTGCGACGCCTTGGTGTCATCAAACAGATGCCGCTGAAAACTCAAGTGGCGGCAGTCAGTGTTGCGGTCAATCGGGGCAATATATTGCTTGACCCCTGTTTCGAGGAGGATTGTTCAGCCGAATCTGATTTCAATCTGGTGATGAACGGCAGTGGTGAGTTTATCGAAATTCAGGGCACGGCGGAAAAAAAGGCCTATTCAAAAGCGGTGCTGGATGGTGTATTGGATTTGGCAGAAGCAGGGATTAAGAGATTGTTCGAGATACAATTAGAGGCGGTTAAGAGCCTTTAAAATTCCCCAAATATTCCGCGGCCCACTTCAACGCTGCCGCCGCTGCCGATTCCCGGTTCTTATCGCGGTCGCCCTTGAAGATGAATTTCCGGCTCCATGTCCCTTCGGGAGTAGCCAACCCGATATAGAATAAGCCGAGCGGCTTGGCTGAGGTTTCTCCTCCCGGCCCGGCGATGCCGGTATCCGAAAGACAAATATCAACACCGAGCGTCCGGCGCCCACCGGCAGCCATTTCTTCAGCCACCTGGGCGCTGACAGCACCGTAATTCATCAGGGTTTCGTATTTTACGCTGGCTAAACGCAGTTTGATCTCATTATGATATGTAATCAGCCCACCCCTGAAAAATTCGGAGGCTCCGGGTACCGAGGTCAATCTGACAGCTATAAGCCCGCCAGTGGCGGATTCCACCGTACCTATCGAAAGGCCTCTACGGAGGAGCGACTCGGCGATCTTCTGTTCTTCTACGGCCAATCTTCACCGGTTCCTGATGGGATTTTTAAACCTGTGTTATAATCTCCGGCGGTAAGAATTATTATCAGACTCGTGATCACTTTTTCAACTCCAAGACTCAGCCTATTCTTCATCAGCGTTTTATGCAAACTCGGATTCACTGCGGCGACCGGTAGTCCTTATATAGTGACTCAGGGCAAAGCTGTCCTGGGAATTATATTATGGCTCATGTGGTTTATCACTCTGTGGCTTGTGACCTTGCCGCAGACTGACGTCTTCGCATCGGGTTGGGCTTGGCGCCTACAAAAAATATCTAAATTTGCCATACTGTGCCTACTGAGCCTAGGCCTGGCTACGGGCGTACTGTTCGCCGGGCTGAAAACTAGCCTTATCGAACCCGCATCTTTCAGTCCGCCGATTGACGGTATGCTTGCCTATCTCAAGTCACAACCCCGCTATTCTGACGGTGCGGCCCTCGTTCAACAGGCTACGGTTAACTTTATCGAAGGCCAAAATCCATATATTTCGGCTAATGTCATCACCGCAATGGAGGACTATGACAGTCACCAGGAAAATTTCGGACCTTACATCAATCTTACGCCGCTGCAGGAAGGCAGATTCGCCGATGTCTTCCCGTACCCAGCCAAAGAACAACTTAATTCTGTGTGGCAACAAGCCAGGCTGAACCCGGAACAGGTACCTGTCGAACTGGAATCTCGTCTTTCGTACCCCGCGGGTTCCTTTTTAATCCAGGTGCCTTTTGTCTCTGCCGGGGTAGTCAATATGCAGTACGTTGTCGCTTTCTTCTTGTTAATTGGTATTGTTACCGGGTTGTGCCTGTTGCCGCGCCGTTTTTGGATGGTTTTTATCTTAGCAGCAGCAGTTAGCCTGGAATTGTGGGTCGGTGGCCTTATCGGTTTGGAAAAACGGCTGCTGCTCTTCCCTTTCATTCTTGCCGGCTGGCTGTTGATTCCCAGGAAACCTTTAGTCAGCGCGCTGTTATTGGGAGCGGCTGCGGCTACTTACCAGACAGTCTGGTTCCTATTGCCATTCGCGAGCGTATACGTGTTTCACTGTTGGGGCTTGAGCCGCGCACTCGGGTATTCCTTGGTTGCCGCCAGTATATTCATAGCCATTAATCTGCCTTTTCTTGTCGATGATCCCGCGCTCTGGTTGGCTTCAGTCACAGCACCTATATTCGATCGGGTTTATCCCCTTGGCGTCGGACTAGTAAGCCTGGTACAGACCGGGATGATTAATATTGACTCTCCGCTGCTGTTTACAGCATTAGAGATTACAGTTCTTTTTGGGGGATTGGGTTGGTATTCCCTTAAAGGAGGCCGTCATCCTCAAGCCGGCCTGCTGCTTTCAGTCATGCCAATATTTTTTGCTTGGCGGAGTTTCAACACCTATTTTTTCTTGATAGACCTGGTTGTAATCGCCGCCCTGCTCATTGAATACCAGGGCAGGGCCGTAACTGCCGAACCATTCCATACTCCTACCACTATGGTGCGTTCGTGAGTCAAGCATACGTTGATTTCCGGGTCCAGCCAGGCGCTAAACAGACCGAGGTCGTCGGTTTTTATGCCGATTCCATAAAAATAAAGGTGGCAGCGGTTCCGCAGAAAGGCAACGCAAATGCGGCGCTTATCGAATACCTTTCCAGTGAATTAGGCTTGCCGAAAGACGCCATTCAGATAATCCGAGGGCATTTCGGCCGGAATAAGTCTGTTTCTTTTGAAGGCCTGACACCGGAGGAAGTGAAACGCCGCCTAATCTCGTGACAACTAGGATTCATCCGGCCGGGGGCATCGGTTTTCTTTCAGTGGCAGCGCGACGGTGAAAACCGCGCCATCCCCAAGTTCGCTTGACACGGTCAACTGCCCGCCATGTTCCGCAACTATACCGTGGCAAATCGACAGGCCGAGTCCGGTGCCGCCACTGTCGCCGCGAGTGGTAAAAAATGGATCAAATAATTTGTCCAAATACTCCGGTTTGATGCCCGGCCCGTTGTCTGCCACGGTCACCACGATGAACTCATCAAGAACGCCGGTAGTAATGGTCAACCTGTCGCCTCTGCCGGCCGTCGCGATTGCCTGTTCGGCGTTGACAATCAGATTGACCAGCACCTGCTCTAACTGATACTGGTCTGCCATGATACATGGCAATTCCGCCAGATGAGTCACAACCTGAATGCCCCTTTGGCGCAACTCATACTCACGTAAAGCCAATGACTCCTTGACGATGCTGTTAACATCCACGGGTTCTTTGCTTGGCTGGCGCTGACGGGCAAAGGTAAGCAGGTTCTGGACTACCCTGGCAGCTCGAAGCGCTTCGGAATGGATCCTCTTTAAATCAGCGGCTATTTTTTCATCAGTTGCCTTACGGAGTAGCCTCTCCGAAAAGCCGATAATTCCAGTCAAGGGGTTGTTAATCTCGTGGGCGACGCCAGCTGCCAATTCACCGACAGAGGCCAGCCGTCCCGATACATTTAACTCGGTTTGAAGCTGCTGTTCTCGCTTTTCAGCCTGCCGCGTAGCCGTCACATCCCTGGCGAAAGCCCAGTAATAATGCTTATCGTTCAACTGTATATAGGTAATCAGGATTTCCACCGGCAGTACGTGCCCGTCTTGACGCCGGTACTCCGACTGCCAAACCATTGAACCAGCCTGCCTGAGTTCCCTAAATAGTTTAAGCCAGTCACGCTTGGTGTGGCCGGCATCTATTTCATAAATAGACAGCGACATGATCTGCCCGAGGTTATAACCAAGCAGGCGGCAGGCAGCGGCGTTGGCATACATCAGAGTGCCGCTTTCGTTGAGCCAGAAAATCGATTCGGGCGCGTTTTCGACTGCAAACCGGGTCAGCCGTCCCATCTCCTGCGCCGTTTTCAAGTGGGTATTATCGATCAACGAAAGAAGCGAAAGGTCGGTCCCGGGAAACATGGCTACATTGATTTCTATCTCGTGGATGCTGCCGTTATGATCAAGTAAACGGAATTCATAGAGTTCCGGGGCAGTACCCGGGTGACTGCGGCGCAGCCGGTGATATTCCTGAGCTTTTTTCCGGTCAGACTCGGCGACGAACTCAAACCAGGAGTGCTTTCCTTCTATCTCGCCGACCGAAAGATCAACCAGTCGGGCAAGCGTCTCATTGGCCATAACAATGATGCCATGCTCATTAAGTACAGCCTTGGCGGTGCCACTGCGTTCGAACATAGTGCGGAAGGTCGAAGCCGCATCAGCCAGCAGACGCTGCTCGATGGAATCTCTAACGGAAATCTGGTTTTTGCCGTTGTCACGACCGGGCATCTGATTCGTCCGATAAAATATCGATCATAACTTCAGATCGGCTGCGTATTAGCTTCGGCCGATGCGGATAAAGCTTTTCACCGCGTTAAGAACATCAGCCTCTCCGAAAGGCTTGTTCATTACGCCAAACGGACCCTGCGACAGCGCCTGAGCCATTGATTCGGAATCAGGGAATCCGGTGATGATGGTCACCGGCAAATCCGGATCTAACGCGCGGATCTTACGCAGGACGTCAGCGCCGCTCATACCCGGCATCTTGAGATCAAGGAAGACCAGGGCGAAATCCTTGGCTTTAATATATTCCAGCGCCTCAGCGCCTGAACCCGCAGTTATGACCCGGTGACCGGCATCTTCAAGGATATCCCGGAACAGGTCACGTATGGTCTGGTCGTCGTCGACAACCAGTATGGTGGCTTTGGCGCCGACCGCAGTCGAGCGCAGCCATTCGTCAATAGCGGCTTTGTCGAACCGCCAGCTGTGGCTAACCTTGAGCGCCGGAATCGATCCCTGCTGCAGCAGTCTGTAGACCGTCTTCTGGGTGACCCTAAGATAATCCGCAACTTCGCGCACAGTCAGTAATTCCGGCATCAAGTTATCTCCTTAATCAAACGCTTTAAACCCGAAAAACGGCATAAGTATATTATTATGGACATTGTTAGTCAAGGATTAGTGAAGTTCTAATACCGGCGGTGAAATTGTCCAAGACCGGTCAAATGACTTCTGGAGCAGCTTCAGCGGCAAGCCTTACTGTTTCAGCGCCGTCGTTCACACCCACGTCTACCAACAGAAGCGGTACCCCGAGACTCCGGTAATATTCTATCAGAGGCATCGTCTGCTGTTCATATATCGTCAGCTTTCTAGCTATCGAGGAGGCGCTGTCGTCACACCGACCGCCCCGATCGCCCCCTGTATCGCTTACAATTCGCCTCATCACCGTTCCGGCGTCACATTCCAGGACAATTACCCCAGCCATTTCAACCAGGCTGTTCAGTGCCGCCGCCTGACCGGCATGCCGCGGCAAACCGTTCAGGATAATGAGACTGTCCCTATCTATGCTGGAGATGAACTCGTTCAGAATCTTAGCAGCGATCGGGAATTGTTGGTCCGTTAAAAGCACGCCGTTAGCGAGTGACTCTCGTACTACCTGGAGCTCGGCAGGAGTGAGTTCAGGACCAAGTCCCGGCGCGCAGCTCCGCAGGCTAGCACCAAAATCAAAATGGCGGCATCGCCTTCCGCGAAACCCGCTTTTCTCCAGTGCCTCGCCAAGCGGCGTCTTTCCGGAGCCAGTCGGACCCAGTAACAAAATAGCCTGAGGCAATCGTATTAGATTGTTCACCTAAAACACCCGATACCTTGAATAACGTCCCGATTTCATCACTACTCCCCAGGCTGGTGACAATCGCAGATAACGGCGGGAGTCTAAGAATCGCGTTCGGATAATCCCGATAACAAGTTGACAGCGTTGACAGGGTAATGGCATACTCTAGTGCGGTTGAAAGTTGGTATCCCAGCCCAGGTTTGTCCCGCGGTCCGGATGGCCTAACCGTAAACCAAAGTATAATAAAAAAAGGAGCGAGTGTCATCCCATGGCCCAGGACAAAATCATCCAATGCGCAGACTGCGGCGCTGATTTCACCTTCAGCGCTTCCGAGCAGGAGTTCTTCGCTTCCAAGGGCTTCACCAACGAGCCCAAACGTTGCCCTTCCTGCCGCCAAACCCGGAAACAGACCCGCGGTGGTGGCGGCGGCGCCTCCGCCGGCGGTCCCCGTCAGATGTTCCCCGCTGTCTGTGCCGCATGCGGCCGCGAGACTCAGGTGCCCTTCGAGCCGCGCAACGGCCGCCCGGTTTACTGCAGCGACTGCTTCGCGAAGTCCAAGAGCGCTTACTAGAAACCGCATCGACAGGTGAGCTGAGAGAGAGCCCTTCTTCTGAAGGGCTCTCTTATTATTATCTTCCAGGCCGCGCTGTGAAAACGAAAGGTACGATTCACTGCCGCGCGCGGCGAATGAACGCAACACCGGGCGGCAGCAAGTTTTCACCATGAGCGATCTCCAATCTCAAAACGCGGGGGAACGCAGAGATTATAGCACACACGTACGATATAGCTGTCAAGGCAGTTCTGTCGTTTTTGGGGGAATATTTTTTCCGAAGCCGCCGCATATTTCACCAGTTACGCGACAATGTTGACAGTTTTGTAGTCAAAACGCTTGCGTAATTAGTCATTTCAACGATAGAAACGGCCTTAAATTCATATTAAAATACCCGGGCAGGCTGGCGAATTGCCTGACATTACGAACGAAAGCGCGTTTAACAGAATAGGAAGCGAAGTACGCGGGTACTATTAAGACCGGGTTTAGAGGTCTTAATTTCCAAAGCTGGCAGTACTAAGATACTATTGACTATATTCAAGCCTGCCACATATAATTTTTTTCGCTAACTGAACTGTCATTCAGTTAAGAATAAAAAACATGAACGGGAAGGTGGTGACAAACAGATGAAGTTCTTAAAGAAATTCCGCAAGGGCCAGAAAGGCTTTACCCTGATTGAGCTTTTGGTGGTCATTGCCATCCTGGGCGTCATCGCCGCCGTGGCGGTGCCGAACATCCTCAGCTTCATTGGTGAAGGCAATGATGAGGCAAAAGCTGCCGAGTTGCACAATGTGACCGTTGCTGTCACCGCTGCTCTGGCTTCAAGCACAGCGAATCCCCCGGCAGTAGTTGCTTACGACAATGTAGGCATTCCATCGACTCCTGGTGCGGCTGTCGACAATCCTGCTAAATATTTGGTCAACAAGACCGTCTACGCTTACACAATCACCGCATCGGGTGGCATCACTCAGGGCAACAAATATACCTGGCCGTAATAAACAGCCGCATGAAACAGAAGAATCCCATAATCTGGGATTCTTCTGTTTCTAAGCACATTTTTCATGAAGGCGACTTTGATGAGGATCCGTAGTCAACAAGGGTTTACTCTTATCGAACTTCTAGTTGTGATCTCGATACTCGCAGCGATGACTGTGATAGCGGTTCCGAACGTTTTGAAATTCGTAGGCGAAGGCACAGATGAGGCAAAAGCCGCTGAATTGCATAACGTAACCGTTGCCGTGACGGCTGCTCTCTCATCAAGCACCTCAACGCCTCCAACTTGTTTTACCTACTCTGATGAAGGTATTCCGAGCAACCCCTCCGCAGCGGATAATGACCCAGCAAAATTTTTACTTAGCCCTACCGTCTACTCTTATACGATAACTTCATCAGGTGGAATTACGCAAGGCGACAAATATACCTGGCCTTAATTGATACTTTGTAACGCTTTGTTGTCACTTTTCTAAAAAGTATTGACTACGTTCCGTATATCATATTAAAGTAGTCATGAGGCACAAAGCATTGATTAAATTATTTAAATCAAGAAAAGGTTTCACACTCCTAGAAATTCTTGTTGTTCTTGCAATATTCGCTGTTCTCGCCGGCATCGCGGTTCCAAATGTCATCAAGTTTATAGGCGAGGGCGGAGAATCGGCGGCCGCTGAAGAGTTACACAACGTGGTTGTTGCGGTATCAGCAGCATTAAGCTTCAGTACCGATTTACCCCACGAAATTAGCCGGGCATATTCCGATGAGGGAATTATCCCCAACCCATCCGCGGATCTCACCGATCCAGCAAGATATATTCAAAATCCAACCGTATTTAAATATAATATCAGCTTATATGGTGATGTAACTCAATTAGGCAAAGTCGGTTGATCTAACTGGTAAAATAGAAAAGAAGCCTCTTTTGAGGCTTCTTTTCTATTTTCGGTACGTTAATTTATTCGATAAAGCACGCGTACATCCCACCGCCACCCGCAGTCCTCCGCTTAGCCGCAGCCCTCGGCCGGGCGCCCAACAGGCGCTCAATCTCTTCAGTATCCGCGCAGTAATCATAAACCGTCTCACGAGTGATCTTTTCATGCTTGTAAAGATCCACCAGGGACTCATCCAGCGTCAGCATGCCCTCATCCCGGCTGGTGCGCACCACGTTGGGCACCTGGTAGAGCTTTTCCTCACGGATGAGGTTGCGGACGGCGGTGTTGGCCAGCATGATCTCCACGGCGGCGATGCGGCCGTTGGTGGCGGCGCGGGGCACGAGGGTCTGGCACAGCACGCCCATGAGAAGCGAAGCGAGGCGGGTATAGGCCAGGTGGCGCTCATGCGGCGGGAAGAGGTCAATGATGCGCTCCAGCGCCTGGTGGGTGGAAGGGGCATGGGAGGTGGTCAATACAAGGTGACCGGTCTCCGCGACAGTCAGCACGGCGGCGGCGGTCTCCAGGTCACGCATCTCGCCGACCATGATGACATCAGGGTTCTGGCGCAGGACGTGCTTAAGGGCCTGGGAGAAGGAGCGGGTATCGGTACCGAGCTGGCGCTGGGTAATAGCACAGCGGAGAGACGGATGGACGTATTCAATGGGGTCTTCAATGGTGACGACGTGCTTGGCGGCGTTGTGGTTCAAATGTTGGATCATGGCGCCGAGGGTAGTGGACTTGCCGGAGCCGGTGGGGCCGGTGACGACGACGAGTCCCCGGGGGCGCATCACCAGGTCCTTGCAGATCTGGGGCAGCTCAAGCTCATCTATGGTGGGAATGTCCGGCGGCAGCAGGCGGATGGCCAGCGACACCGCGCCACGCTGCTGGGCGGCGTTGCAGCGCAGACGTCCGACGCCGGGCATGGTAAAGCCGAAATCAAGCTCCAGCTCCCGCTGGAAGGTCTCCAGGTCACGCGGCTCTGCCAGCTGGGACAGGGCGGCGATGTTGTCCTGAGGGGTAAGCGGCGTGGCGCCGTCCAGGGGCTCCAGGGCGCCGCGGACGCGCACCAGCGGTGGCGAATCCACCACCATGTGGAGGTCAGAGCCGTTGCGGTCTTTAGCCTGGGTGATGAGCTCAAATATATCCATCATAAGACAACAGGTTACCTTCCGGTATAGAACCACGCCGATTGGATGATAAACCGCTGATATCGAGCCCCGCTTCCGGGGCTCGATATCAGTAACGTATGACTTAGTAAACCGTCAGGGTGAACTTATAGACATACACCTTGGTGTCTTCAGTAAGCTCTTTGATTATTTCGGTGACGACGACGTTCTCAAAGCGCAGAGTGTTGCGGAGCTGGGTGGCATAAAGGAAGACTTCGGCTTCCGATTTGGTGGCGACGCCGGTAACGATCATGTACGAGCCGTCCCAAACAACGCTCTCCAGGGTCACGGTGAGCAGCGGCTTCTGGATCCAGGCGTTGCGGACGATGCCGGAGGCGAATTCACGCTGCTCCCGCAGTGATTCATAAGCGGAGCGGAGGGCCAGGGCTTCTTTATCTATCGGCGGGACAAGGACATTGACGTCATCGATCTGCTTTTTCAGCCCGGCCAGCTTAGCCTGCTCCTGGGCGATCTGGACAGTCAGGGCGTCTATCTTGGGCTGGATGGTGTCCGTTTCCGTCTTGATGTCCTCCACATAGGTCCAGCCGTAATACAGCGCGCCGAGGAGGAGGACGCCGGCGACCGGGGCCAGGATGTTGAACCAGTTGACGCCCCGCGGCAGGTAGGCAGCCGGCATGGCGTTAAGGTCAATCATCGAGCCGTATTCGCCGTCGCCGGCCTGGCGGACAGCCATGCCCAGGTTGACCATGTACTGGGTCATATCAAAGCCTTCCGGCATGGTGAAGCCGGAGGTCATGGCTTCCACCGAGTGGCCTTCATCGCCGCCGAGGACGGTCCAGGCGTCTTTATTGCGGGCCAGTTCGCCGGCGACCAGGACGGGTACATCGGCGCCGAACGGGGCTTCCGAGTGGGAAGAGTTATAGAAGGTGACGGTGCGGGAGATTTCCTCAGCGATGGACATGAGGCGCTCAGAGTCAGAGCCGACGTCCATGGGAATGGAGAAGGAACGGATGACCTCCGGTACGCGGTCAACCAGGATGATGATGTCAATGGACGACAGCCAGGTGTTGACGACCACCGACCGGGGGACGTGGACGCTGCGGCCCAGGGCCAGCGGAGCGATGTCCATGACCTTGATCTTGAGGCCGGCCTTCTGGATGGTGCGCACCAGGGCATCGGTGGCGTTTTTGGGATGGGCGGCCAGGAAGAAGCGCAGTTCGTGGGGGGCCCTGGACTGCAGCTCCTGGCGAGAGAGATAGACCTGGTCCATGGGCACCGGGATGACCCGGGCGCCTTCGGCTTGGAGGGCATCATCGAGAATGTTCTTGGGGACTTCCGGCAGGTTGACCAGGCGGAAGATGGAGTTCAGGCCAGAGATGGCGGCCGTCACTTCGCCGGTCACACCATGAGAGGAAGCCAGGGAGCGGATGCGCTCCGCCACAGCGTCTTCCTGCATGATGACGCCTTCATTGACCATGCCGGAATCCAGCATCATGGAGGCCCATTTTTCCACCGTCTTGCCGGCGGTGACCATGAGCTTGATCTCGTTATCTTCGATATAGATAGTAGTCAGTTTCTTGGCCATCGGCTTACCTTTCCAGCGCCAGAATGTTGATGGTGATGAGGGCATCCGGCAGCGGCACGCCGCCGATCTCAGGATCGAACTCGGTGTAGAAGGTGATAGAGACCGCGTCTATGGTGGCGGTCAGGTAGGGGTCCGAGGTTTCCAGATTGCCGATGAAGTCATTGATCTTGAGGATGGCGCCGGAGACCTTGATCTCCATGTCCGTGGACTGGTACTTGATACCGCCGATGGTGACGGAGGACGGCTCATTGCCGCGGAACTCCACCAGGTTTAGCTGGTTGTTGGCGGCCAGGATGAACAGCTTGGCGCCGTAGTCAATGGTCTGGATGGCGGCCACGGGCGGCGGGGTGGGCCAGACGGCCTGCCACTCTGCCAGAGACTCACGGGCGGCGGCCAGCTTGGCCTGGGCGGCGGTAAGGTCAGCCTGCGCGGCCGTCACATTAGCCTGAATGGGCGGCAGCAGCGCCTGGGTGGAGGTCAGAAGCGCCTCCTGGGTGTCACGGCGGTCAAGCTCATCCTGCCACAGCATGTAAAGCAGGACGCCGGCGATAATGAAGAGCCCCAGGAAGAGGATGGTGATGAACGCCTTGCTAATTCTCATTCAAGCTCCTTGTTCAAGTTGTTGGGGGTTAGGGTGCGGCGGTGATATTCCAGGTGCGGACGGCGGTTGGATTGAAACCCGGAAGATTCATGGTATCTTTGTACTCGGGATTGTAAATGATAGAAAAGTTCTTATCCGCACTAATATCTTCCGGGATATCAATGCCCTGGCCGCAGATTACGCTACCAATGATTTCCGCTTCTTTCTTAAACGATATGCCGCCGTTGGGGGCATAAATCAAAGCTTCCAAGTCGGCTTCTTTACGGAAATCAATGCTGCCGTTGACCGAAAAGATCAAATCATTTCCAGTTGGATTCGTGCCGTAATTGCCGATCTTCTCAAACCCGATATTGCCGACGGCAACTATGCTACCGGTACCTTGAATCAAAGTATCCTGACCGATGTCAATGGTTCCTTCAACATAGATGGTCCCATGAAGGTTAATGATGATATTTTTATCCGTGGTTAAGTTGCCCGTTATATATTTCGGCCCAAAATCTACGGTAATACTGGCGCCAGGCGGATCGTTGATCTTATAGTTGCCAGTTATTGTCCCGCCGACCAGTGCCTCTGTCTTAAATCCAAGAGCAAAGGCGGCGTTTTCCTGAGCGGTCGGGAAGACTAAACCAGCGGCATTTTCGATGATTTCAGGTGTTCCATCATTGTCGTCTTCGTGAATCAAGCCGCCCTGGGCGTCAAATTCACCCAATGCGAAGACATCACCATTAATATAGGCATCTTTTTTCAGAGTGATGTCGTTACTGGCAACCATCGCGCCATCGAAAATGTTCAGGTTAGTACTAATGATAAAAGCGGTAATGAGAGTATTTGAATCAGTGCCTGTGCTGGATGACTCCACCTTGTAAAGGTTGGAGGCTTGTTTGGTGACTTTTACGTGGACGGTCTCGCCGTTTGTCGGCGTGAGTAAGTTGAATTCCCTGAAATCTGTCACCATCACCGGGACTCTGGATGAATCCTGGGGATCCTGCCGGATTTCCCAGAGAGCGTGCTCAACGCCGGCATCCGCGGCATAATAGTCCTCAACCTGGATTTCAACATTCCGCCCGACGTTCAGGCTGGTGGTGACCAGCCCTACCAAGGGGCCAATAATGAGCCCGCCTATCGCAAGCATGATCATGGCGAGAATCAACGCCTGACCGTTTTGCCGTCTGCCGAACCTTATCAGATTTTTCATCTCCCTACCCCCTTGCCCTATACGTTATCAGGGCGCGGCTCTATCTTATAAAAACGGACTTCTGTAGCGGCATTATTCCCTGTACCGACAACCACGGTAATTTTCAACTCAAACACAGCTCCGGCCTGACGAAACCATGTTGGCGCAGTAGCATCAGCAATGTCCGCAAAATATTGTACACCTGATGCGATAGTCTGTGTTGAAGGTGCACCCGCATTAATAGTTTCTGTCCGCTGCAAATTGTTGCCAACAATCTGATAGGTTATCACTTTTACACTTGGGCTGCCGACGTAGGCAGTAAGGTCTTCAGTTAGAGTCAGGACAAAGCCATTCACCCCACCGAATGACATATGAGTTGCCTGTAAAGCGTCACGGCTCATCCACTGGCCGGCATTTTGAACATTTCTTATCGCCAGGGTGCGGTTTTGGCTAAGATCATTGGTATTGAAAATGGACATAGTGGTCATGGCAACGGCAGCCATAATCACAGTTAGAATCGCCATGGCGACAAGAATCTCGACAAGGGTAAAGCCACGCTCACGTCTGCTTATTCTTATAAGAGTTCTTGCGTTCATCACCGATTCACCTTGTAACCTTCGATGGTGACGCTGCCGTCCCAAACATTAGGATTGTTACTGACATCAAATTGGACGACCACAGTTATTTTTTGGATGCCCCTGTCCCAAGACCAAACCTCTGGGGAACCTGGCAATTTTGTATTTAAAATGCCAGTGGTGGGATCTACAGGTTCCACGGTCACAGTAATTGCAAAATCGCCGGTAAACGACACAATATCGTAAGCATCCTTGGGCCTTAGCGGATCGACCGGCACTTTAGAGAAATCCAGGTAGGCTTCCTTTTTTATACTTTCCAACTGGCTGCGGGCAAGACTTTCAGCGGTCGACTTGGCGTCATCCAGCATATTAGCCCTTAATGCGTACTGAAGAGTTATCAAAAAGGCTACACCCACAACGGTGAGAATCAACATCGCTATCAGCACTTCGATGAAGCTGAAGCCGTTTTTCTTAAGCCTTATTCTATTGTTCACCGGGGCGGCCATGAGGCCACCTCTCCTTCTACGCATTACAGCTGCCCGTACATTGAGTACATAGAGGAAACCAGGGCGACGGCGATGAAAGCGACAATCAGGCCGATGATCACGGTCATGGCGGGCTGGATGAGGCCTATGGCGGCCTTGATGCGGTCGTCGGCTTCCATATCATAGGTGTGGGCGACGGTGGAGAGGGTGTCGTCCAGTTTACCGGTTTCCTCACCGACGCCGACCATCTGCACCATCATCGGCAGGAAGACCTTGCGGCGGGTCATGGGGCCAGAGAGGCCTTCGCCGCGGATGAGTTCCTTCTGGACCTCGCCGATTGCCTCGCCGATAATCTTGTTAGAGGTGGCATTCCCGGCCTGGGCCATGATTTCAGGCAGCGGCAGGCCGGCGCGGAACAGCAGGGCGATGGTCTGGGAGGCGCGGGAAAGCTCCGAAAGCTGGATGATGCGGCCGATGACGGGCATCTTCAGCATGGCTTTGTCCACGTTGTAGCGGCCGATGGGGGTGCGCATCCACATGATGAGGGCGATGACGCCGAGGACCAGGGCGCCGAGGATGTAGATGCCCCACTGGGTGGAGAAATCAGTCACGGCGATGAGGATGCGGGTGGCGGTGGGGAGCTCGGTGCCGAGCTGCCGGTAGAGGTCGGTGAAAGTGGGCAGGACGAAGATCATCAGGATGGAAACGACGATCACGGCCACCACGGCGACGACCACCGGGTAGGTCATGGCGCTTTTAATCTTTTTCTGGGTCTCGTTCATGCGGGACATGAAGTCCGCCATGTTGCGGAGGACGGTCTCAAGGTTGCCGCCCTGCTCGCCGGCGGAGAGGACGCGGTGGAACAGCGGCGAGAAGGCTTTGGGATGCTTGCTCATGGCGGCGGAAAGGGAGGAGCCGCCGCGGATGTCGTTGGCGACGGCCGAGAGCACTTTTTTGAAGGTGGCGTTGGTGGTCTGCTCCTGCAGCAGTTCCAGAGAGGTCACGATATCGGTGCCGGACTCTAAAAGCAGCGCCAGCTGGCGGGAAAAAAGGATGATTTCACCCAGCTTGACCTTGGGGGTGAACATCGAGGAACCGGCCGCAGAGAACAACTTGGATTGGGATTTGAGCGAAAGCACCTGGTAGCCGTTGTGGTGCAGCAGTTTGGCCGCGGCGTCGCGGTCAACGGCCGAGATTTTACCCTGCACCAGCTTGCGGTCCTGAGCATAGGCCACGTAAGCGAAGTTCATCTGTTCACCCTTCGATGGTCTTCATCATTAAACAACGTTTCCACTAGCGATATGTCACCATTCAATCTATTATACAACGCGCCGCAATCGTTTTTACGATGTAGTCAAAATTACTACAGAAGTAATTAGTACTGCTCTTCCGGCGAATAAGCGCTCCTCAATATTTCCGACGGCGTGGTGATGCCTTCTTTCACTTTGAGCATGCCGTCCTTCATCATGGTCACCATGCCCTCGCGGATGGCCTGGGCGCGGATGTCGGCAGAGCCGGCGCCGTCCAGCAGCATCCGTTTAAGTGTCTCAGAAAAATACATGATCTCAAAGACGCCGACCCGGCCCAGATAACCGGTATAGGCGCAGGATTTGCAGCCGGTGCCGTAAGTGAACTTGGCACGCTTTTCGCCGGTTTCCCGCTCATAAGCCACCTGTTCGATGACTGGGGCCTCGACCTGATGCGAGCAGTAGGGGCAGATGCGGCGCACCATGCGCTGGGCGACGACGCCGATGATAGCCGAGGAGATGAGGAAGGGCTCGACGCCAAGGTCGATCAACCGGAAAAGCACGCCGACGGTATCGTTGGCATGGATGGAAGACAGCATCAGGTGACCGGTCAGGGCCGCCTGGACGCCGATGTTGGCCGTCTCGGCGTCGCGGACCTCGCCGACCAGGATGACGTCCGGGTCGAGCCGGAGAATGCTGCGCAGGCCAGAGGCGAAAGTGATGCCGGCCTGGACGTTGACCTGAATCTGGTTGATATCCTTAAACCGGTATTCGGCCGGGTCTTCAACCGTGATGACGTTCCTGGTTTTGGTATCTATCGAAGAGAGCGAGGCGTACAGGGTGGTCGTCTTGCCGGCGCCGGTGGGGCCGGAAATGAGGATCATGCCGTAGGGTATGCGCAGCATGTTCTCGTATTTGGCCAGCGACTCCTTGTTGAAACCGAGCTGGGACAGCTGCATCAGCCCGCGGGATTTGTCCAGAAGCCGGAGCACCGACATCTCGCCGTGGACGGTGGGGGCGGTGGCGACGCGGATATCGATGGTGCGGCCACCGGCCTGGGTGGAAAACTGGCCGTCCTGGGCGTGATGATGGTCGGCGATATTGAGCGATGAAAGAATCTTGATGCGCGAAATGATGGCGCGCTGCACCGAAATGGGCAGGCTCATCATTTCCTGGAGCGAACCGTCGATGCGGAAACGCACCCGCATCCGCTCTTCATCCGGCTCCAGGTGGATGTCCGATGCCCGCGCCTTGACCGCTTCTTCGATAATCAGGTTGAGCGCCTGGGCCAGCGGCGCATCCACGGCGGCATCCATGGCCAGCTTTTCATCGGTAGCGTCGGCGGAGAAGGACATCCGGGACAGGAATTTATCGACCTCACCATAGCCCTTGTAGTTGAAGTCGATGGCTTCCCTGAGTTCTTTTTCATCGGCCGGCAGCGCCTTGACCCGCCGCTTGGAGTAAGCGGTGAGGGCTTCCAGAGCCAGGATGTCCGAGGGGTTAGCCATGGCAACCTCAATGGTGTTGCCGGAGATCCTGACGGGAATGGCGTTGTAACGCCGGGCCATGATTTCGGGGATGATTTTTAAAGCCTCGGCTGAAGGCAGCTGCCGCAGTTCCCGTCCCAGCTTGCCGTTTTCAGACGCCCTGGCTTCCCCATTGGCGGCAGGTTTGACATCAGACGGCGGCGCGGCAGGCTTAGTCTCAGCCGCCTCGGGTTTTGCAGCCTCGGCGGCGCCGGCGATTGATTTAACATCGGCCGGCGCGGCCGGCTCTACCGCAACGGCTTTAACTTTATCCGCTGTGTCTGCAGAGCTTTCGGATTTCGCCTTCGCTGTCAGGGCGCCGAGTTCAATGATGCGGATCTTCTGGCTCTCGGCAAACCGGGCCGCTTCCTCCGACAGGATCGCCGGGGTGGCGATGAATTTGGAATTGATGCGCGCGTCGTAAGCCTTGGTATCAAAGAGCGCGATTTCTTCCAGGTTCAGCGTGGGTCCATGTTCAAAAACATCAATGCCGAGCCGATGCTCCTGGGTGCCGTTCTGCCTGGCTACCAGATCAAAGGTATGCTGGATGCCGCTGCGGCCGGTCAGCTTGGCGTGCTCCTCGACCTTATAACCGGTTTTTTTCAGCGTTTTGATGAGGTCAGCCCGGTCGGTGAATTTCAGAGGGCGGTCGAGGACAATGGGCGGCTCCGGCGTCCCGGTATCTTCCTGGAGCAGCACCTGCAGGGAGGCTTCATCAAACATCTGCACTTTCTGGCTGTCGGCGAATTCCTGGACCTGTTTGGCCAGATTGGTCGGCAGGATGACGGCCCGCTCCGAGATGCCGGCGTCATAGGTCTTGTTGGCGAAGGTGAAAACCGCCGCTTCAGCCGAAGAGCGGTCGGTTATCCCGTTCAGAACGGCGAAGGCGATAGTGCGGCTGGCAAAACCATCATCACGGCGGGCCAGCAGGTCAAAAGAATGTTCCAGCCCGGAGCGGCCCTGAAGTTTGGCCTGCTCCGTGACCTCATAGCCCTGGCCGCGCATATAATTGGCCAGGCGGTTTCCGATATTCTTGTTTTCTGAAGTTTTAATGGCGGGCATTCAGGCTTTCCTTCGACTTAATAATCAAACACCGGTTGATTATACTTCAATTGCCTGACAGTTGCGATTGCCTCATCCTGCCGCCGGCTCTCTGCCCAGCGGAATGTAGCCGCGGCGGATAGCCAGGACGGCGGCGTGAGCCCGGTCGTTGGCGTTCAACTTGCGCAGAATGGCTGAAATATGGTTTTTGATGGTCTGCTCCGATATTTTGAGAGCCGCGGCGATCTGTTTATTGGTATGGCCTTCGGTGACATGGATAAGTATCTGGCGCTCGCGCTGAGTCAGCGGGGCGACAACGTCGAGCCCGGCGTCAATCTCATTCAGTTCCTGGAACTGCCTCAACACCTGCTCGGCGATCGTCGGCCTGGTGGTCAGCAGTTCGTTAATGGGATATTCACCCCGGGACGCCCGGTCGATAGTTTCCAGCAGCTCAACGGCAGTGGTGCTTTTCTTCAGGCAGGCCACGGCGGCGGTGCGGATGACATCGAACAATTCAGTGTCGTTGGGATCTGGAGACAGGATAATGACGCGGGTATTTGGGAAATAGCGGACGATTTTCCGGCCGAGTTCAAGGCCGTTGGAGGTGGTCAGGTCTGAGCCGAGGAGCACGATCTCCGGCAGCACCGCCTCTATCGCCTCCAGCGGATCCTGGTTGGGATCGCACTCCAGTACTTCCAGATTCGGCCGCCCTTCCAGTGCCCGCGCCACCCCGGCGCGAAAAAAAGGCTGCTCATCGCAGATCATAACCTTAGTTCTATTCATCAGCGGCTCCGTTCATCTCCTGGGATTCGCCCTCACCGTTTTGGTTGCTGTGGCCGGCTAAAAACTCCTCGATGTCCTCGCGCCGGAAGCGGCGGTCACCCCTGGGGCCGAGCTGGTAGGCTTTAAGCGTGCCCTGATTGCTCCAGCGCCGAACGGTGTTGATATGCACGTTCAGAATGGCGGCCACCTCGGTGGTAGTCAGCATAGGCGTTACCGGCGCCCGGTTGGCATTCACCATAATCTAAACCTTTCTTTACCTAACTATATATCACTATTCGGTACTATTGCGCATTGTACCTCAACGAATACTACCTAACAATACCTCTTTAGTACTATTTTTCCCAGGATGTTTGCGTCTCCGCATTCGGCGGGGCATAATGAGACCATGTACTTTAGTTTGAGCCCGGGCAAAGCTAGAGGCCTAAGACAGATCTCCGGAGCCGGCGGCAGATTCACCATGGCCGCGATGGACCATCGCGGCTCGCTGGAACACGAACTGTGCGCCGCCTCCGCCCAGGGCTGCTACAACGATATGGCGGATTTCAAAATGGACCTGTGCGCCGCCCTGGCCCCTCATGCCAGCGCCGTTCTGCTTGACCCTATTTTCGGCGCCGCCCAGGCGATCAGCCGCGATGTCCTGCCGAAAAGCGCCGGCTTACTGGTTAGCGTTGAAGCCACCGGGTATCAGGGCGATCAAACAGCCCGCCGGAGCCGTATTCTTGACGGTTGGGGGGTTGCTAAAATCAAACGGCTCGGTGCCTCAGCGGTCAAGATGCTGACTTACTTCAGACCGGATTCCGGGGATTTAGCCGCAGACCAGTTGGAGCTGGTGGCGGAAGTAGCGAAGGAATGCCAGAAACACGATATCCCCTTCCTGGTGGAACCGGTATCTTATCCGCTGCAAGGCGAAAGCGCGGCGGCATTTGCCTCGAAGAAGACATCCATCGTCGTTGAGACAGCCCGCCTGATGACCGGCTTGCCGATAGATGTCCTGAAAGCTGAATTCCCCGCCGACATCAGCCTTAATTCCGACGACAAGGCATTGACTGACGCCTGCCGGAGTCTTGACGCCGCCGCAAGCAAACCCTGGGTGATACTCTCAGGCGGAGCGAGTTACGAGGTATTCCGGCGCCAGGTTGAATTCGCCTGCCGCGCCGGGGCTTCCGGATTCCTAGCCGGGCGGGCCCTCTGGCAGGAAGCCGTTGCCATTGGCAACCGCATTGAGCGCCGGCGTTTCCTGGAAACTGTCGCCGCCCGGCGACTCATGGAAATAAGCTCTTTCGCGGAAACGCTAGGCCAGCCATGGTACCAAAAAATAGGTCTGGCTGGGGATCAATTATTCGATGTCAACGCCGAATGGTACCGTAACTACTGACGGCGCCGCAGGACCTTAACGGCATCGCCATCTCGTTCAACCCCACCGACCAGGGTCATCTCAACAAGGATTTCAGACAGCCGGGAAATTTCTGCCAACCGCATGCGGATTTCAATACCCGCTGATCCGCCGCTGAGAAATAACAAGCTGGCATTTGGGATCTGGGTTAAATTATCGCGGAAGGCAGTCACATCGCCGGCGCTGAAGCCGCTTAACTTAAGAGTGTAATCCCCCGGTAAAAATTCCCCGAGATCCGATTGTAACTCCGTTGTGCCCTCTCCGGAGGCTAACTCCGCTTCTTTATTCTCGGTTTTCTTTTGTTCTGCGAAGCGGGCGGCTTTTTTTTCTTTAGCCATCATCCGTGCCTGCTGCCTGGCTTCTTCCTCGGCGGCAGCCCTGGATGCGGCTTCCTCCTTAGCTTTGGCAGCGGATTCTAGGCGGGCGATTCGGTCAGCGTCTTGCTGCCGCCGTTTCTCGGCTTCGGCTGCCTTCTTTTCTTCCTCAAGCTTCCGGCGGGCCTCCAGCCTGCTTTGAGCTTCAGCCTCGCGGCGCTGGCGGGCTTCAAGCTCAGCCCTTTGTTTGGCTTCACGTTCCGCCAGTTTTTTCGCCTCAGCTTCGGCTTTGCGCTGCGCTTCGGCATCAGCGCGGGCTTTGGCTTCAGTTTCCAAACGAGCCTGCTTCTCCGCTTCAGCCTGAAGAAAAGCCTGGCGCTCACTTGCTTTAGCTTCTTCCCGGGCTTGCTTCTCAGCCTCGCGGCGCTGCTGTTTTTCAACTTCCGCCTGATGCCTGGCTTCACGCTCGGCTCTGATTCTGGCGGCTTCTTCCTCCCTGGCCTTCTCGGCGGCCTCTCGCCTGGCCCGGGCTTCAGCATCGCGGCGTTCTCGTTCGGCTATACGCGCCTGCTCCTGCTCCCGCAACCGGTTTGCCGCAGCCTCAGCCTCAGCGCGGCGGCGGGCGTTCTCTTCTTCCTTAGCCTGCCGGCGAAGCAGTTCCTTTTGCTCCCGGGCAGCCGCCTGGGCAGCGGTGCGGATTTCCGCCTTTAATTCCGTGGACTCACGGCGGACCGCGTTTTCATCGGTTATTTCACTTGGCGGAAGGCTGGGATTGTCATCGCGGCTCTGATCCAAAATGGTCCCCCTAGCGGGTTTATGAGGGCTTCCCCCAGCGAAAGTATATGGCGATAAGGGGGCAGTGTCAATCGGTAGCTTCTCCAGGATGGTTCCTGGAGTTGACTATTAGTGAAGCGATGAAGCGGAAATCAAATAGAACGGGGTGGCTCAGGGATTCTTAGGCGGTATGGGATCAATCTTCTATCGACAGCAGCCAGTCGTAGCCGTTGCGGACCGCAGCGATAGCCTTCTCCAGAGCCGCCTGAACGGCGGCGGAACCGCCGGCCGGGGTGTTGGACAGGGTGTCAAGCTGCTGATTGGCATAATCGGCAAGGGACGCATCCTGCGAAGAACGCGCGGTAACCGGTACGGAAGCTCCGGGGGGTTGGACAACATTCGGCGGTTCAGGACTCCCGGCAATAGTCGCGTCCTGAGATTTTTCAGGTCCGAAAGACGGCATGGTGAGCATCCCCGAGTCAGTGCTGCCGGTTTTGATTGCGGCAGCGGCGGTGAAGTTGTTTTCGATGCGGCTAACAACTTCAATAATAGTTTGGGCATCGCCTTTGCCGGCGAGGTATACGATTTCTGCCACGCGCCGGTCATTCAGAGCGGTATACAAATCCAACTTGGCGCCGGACGGGATGGGAAGGCTGACCAGCGCCTCTTCGAGAGACAATTTCAACGGATAAAGGACCTGGTCCGGCATCGCCCCGGAGGCGGCATAGGCAACACCCCCGCCGGCCAGCGTCAGCCCCATTACGAAAGTGGCGACAGCATTGGCCCACCCGAAGCGCCAGAAAGGCTTGGCCTGACGGCGGGACAATTCAGCCATACGTTCGTTCAGAGCGTACCGGATTCGCATTCTGGCGCCGGCCGGCGGAGCTACGGCGGCAGCCCTGGAAATATCCAGCGAAGTCAACAGCAGGCTTTCCAGTTCAGCGGCATACTCCGGATATCTTTCCAGGCAGCTGGCCACGGTGGCTCGGCCGCTGGCCACTTCCTCCAGGCAGTCGTTGAAAATCTGGTCTATGCCAATGTTCTGTTTCATATCGGTTCACACATAATCCGGCGCAGGGCGGCCACGGCGCTGTGCTGCATGGCCTTCACCGCGCCCTCCGTTTTGCCCAATAGGCGGGCCACCTCGGTTATCGGCATCTCGGCGCCGAAGCGCAGGGTTATCACTTCCTGCTGAGACGGCGTCAGTTTTTTCAAAGCCTCTATCAATTCCCTGGTTTCCAGCTTCAGTTCGGTCTCGGCAGCGATGTCCTCCTCCGAGGGCAGCGGCAGCGATTCATCCAGTTCCAGCGTCGGCCGACGAGACCTTTTCCTCAGGCAGTCCACCACCTGGTTGTGAGCGATGCGGTAAAGCCAGGCGGAGAAGGGTACCTCGCGCACTTTATAGGATGTAATCGATTCCAGAGCGTTCATGAACACCTGCTGCGTAAGGTCTTCCGCTTCGGAGCGGCTGCCGATTTTGAGCGCCACATAGCGATAGATCCTGTCGAAGTAGGCCCCATATAAACGGCCGAAAGCCTCCGCGTCACGCGCCTGAGCCCGCGCTATTAGACTTTGCTCATCCTGCACCTTGGAAAAACCCCCTTGTCGGCATCGGAGTGTCGAGAGTTTACCGACACTGTCCGGTTTTTGGTCGGTGCAATAATTATAACGAAAGGGCTGTGCCGGGGATAGCACCGGACGGTGACAAAAACTAACGAAATGATGGCGGTTTGCCGCATTGAAACAATGACAGGATGGTGACGAGGGTCAGCCCTGCGGAAAACGGGTGGGCGGAGAAAACTCTTAGATCTCGATCTCCTGGCGGCCGAGCTTGATATTCTCCAGGTAGTCGGCTTTGATGCCCATGGTCTCGGAGATCTCCAGGTCAACATCGAAAGGCTTGCCCATATAGATCTTGCCTACCTCCTCAGCGGTACCATGCAGCGGGTCCTCGTCGGTGATGAACTTCTGACGGGCTTCGACGATCCCCATGTCGAAGGGTAGAGTGAAATATAAATCCGCCAGCACCTTATCCAACCCCATCGCGTGGAGGTTCTTCCAGCCGTCCTTGCCGCCGCCGTATTTTACTATCGGCAGCAGCGACATAAGATTGGCGATGGTGAAATGCCCTTGCCCCTTGACCACTTTCAGCGGCGTAACCGAAATTAGATAGTCAGACGACAGAATTATGTTGGGTATCCAGAAGGTCGGTACGATAAACGGCTTTGGCAGCGGATTATCCACCTCCACCCAGGTGGAATCCTTCACGTCCAAAGTCAACACTCTCGGGAAATCATAACCCAGGGACTGGAAAACAGGCTTGACCGGTTCGCCGCCGGGGGTTCCGTCAAGAATGATGATATCGGCGTCCGAAATCCAGCGGATGCCCTTGATGATCCTGGTGATCATATCCCGGCTGGTGGTGACCGGGTACCCCGCCGCGAAATGGGCCGAAGGCTTAATCAGGACGCGGCGGGCTCGGGAAATCGCTTCAGGAGCCTTGAAAGTGAATTGGGATGCGCTGTAAATCAAATCGGGAACCCTTTCATCCGAACTTCAAAACCAGGCGACCAGGTTGCGGGCCCTGTGGCTAGCTTATTTTCCGCCCCTTGCCGGACAAGTTCGCGGGCGCGTTTCATATCGGCTTCGGTATTGATATTAAAAAAAGACAGCCGTTCCGGATCAAACCGGTCAATTTCATCTGCTTCAATGTAGCGGACGCTGACACGGCGGAGCAGTTCGCTGACGCTGTAAACTCCTTCGTCGAGCATGGCCCGGATCTTGGGCAGGCAACGGCAGCTATAAATGGAATGGAGCGGCTCAATACCTTTACCCAAACGCGGCACGACAGCGTCGTAGCCCGAGGACGCCGCTGCCATATAACGCAACAGCCCCAGGTTCAGGAACGGCATATCGCAGGCCACCGCCAGGTTCATTTCGGAACGCGAGTTAAGCAGTCCGCTGTAGATACCTACCAGCGGCCCGCGCCCGGGCCAGGCATCAAGGACGATCCGGACGCGCTCCACTGTATCGAGTCCCAATTCCGTATTATGCGGACCGGTGACGACGACGATTTCCGTGCCTAAAATAGAAAGGCTCGAGACTGTTCGATGGATCAGGGTTTGGTGGTCGAGCGTCTCAAGCGCTTTGTTACGGCCGAACCGCAAGCCGCGGCCCCCGGCCAGAACGATGCAACTTAATTCCAAAACTGCGTAGGCTTAGTTCAGCCCCTCCTATACATTAATTTTAACATAACAGTCAATAGCCGCCCTCTGTTTGACTTTGAACAACTGGTAATCTATCCTGAATTATTCCTGTCGGCGAGGTGCTTTTGGAACGCCTGCTGTTATCCGGAAATGAAGCCATCGCTCTGGGCGCCTGTCACGCCGGTTTGAAACTGGCCGCCGCCTATCCCGGTACTCCTTCCACGGAGATCCTCGAAGCCATCGCCAAGTTCCCCGGCATTTATGCCGAATGGTCGTCCAACGAGGCGGTGGCGGTGGAGGTGGCGCTGGGGGCTTGCTACACCGGGGTGCGAGCTATGGCCTGTATGAAGCACGTCGGCCTGAACGTGGCCGCCGATGCGTTCATGGCGGCCTCAACTACGGGTGTCCGCGGAGGACTAGTGATTGTGGCTGCCGACGACCCGGGCATTCACTCCTCCCAAAACGAGCAGGACTCCCGAAACTACGCGCGGCTGGGCAAGGTCCCCTGCCTGGAGCCATCGGACTCCCAGGAGGCTTATGATTTCGCCCGGTCTGCCTTCCAGCTCTCCGAAGAGTTCGACACCCCGGTGCTGCTGCGACCGACGACTCGCGTCTGCCACAGTAAAAGCGTGGTCATGCCGTCGCCAAAACTGGAACTTGAAAGGACACCGCAGTTCAGCCACGAGCCGGGTAAGCTGGTCATGCTGCCGGGCGCCGCCCGAGAACGCTGGCGTAAAGTCCTGGAGCGAATGGAGAAACTGACCATCTATGCCGAGAAATCTCCACTGAATCGGGCTGTCGAAGGCTCTGCCGAATTGGGTATCGTCGCCTCCGGCATAGGCTTCCAGTATGCCCGGGAGGTCTTCCCAAATGCTTCATTCCTGAAGCTGGGTTTGACCCACCCCCTGCCAGACAAGCTGATACGCGACTTCGCCGGGCGGGTCAAAAAAGTGCTGGTCATCGAAGAAGTCGAAGATTTCATTGAACAATACCTGCGGTCCCAGGGCATCACCGCCCTTGGCAAGGAAATCTTCCCCCGTACCGGCGAGTTCTCCCCTGATATCATCCGCGACAGCGCCGTTAAAGCCGGCATAATCGACAACACCCCGGCAAAAAGTTGGCCGGCGGCCGGACTGGCCAGGCGGCCGCCGCTGCTCTGTCCCGGATGTCCCCACTCCGGAGTCTTTTTCACGCTATCGAGTTTGGGTCACCGTTCGACGCTGCCCGGCAAGAAACCGCGGCCGCCAAAGCTGACTATCTGCGGCGATATCGGCTGCTACACACTGGGAGCCTACCAGCCTTTAGGCGTTATCGACACCTGCGGCTGTATGGGCGCCGGCATCTCCCAGGCGGCAGGCATGGCCAAGGCCGGCGCCGCCGAAAAACCGCTGGCGGTCATCGGCGACTCCACCTTCATGCACTCAGGTATCAACAGCCTTCTAAACGCCGTCTATAACCAGGCTAAAATTTGCGTCCTGATACTCGATAACGGCACCACCGCCATGACCGGTCATCAGGGACACCCCGGCAGCGGCTTGGCCGCCACCAGGCAGCCGGCGGCGCGGGTGATCATCGAGGAATTGGTGCGCGGCGCCGGGGTTCGGAACGCTTCAGTGGTCGATGCCTTCGACCTGAAGGCGGTGCGCGCTGAACTGCGCCGGGCTATGGCCTCCTCCGAACTAGAGGTGATCATCGTCCGCGGCGACTGCCCGACACTGACCCGGAAGCGCAGCCGGCCGCGAATAATCAATACCGAAAAATGCGACAACTGCGGCGCCTGCCTGTTAATCGGCTGCTCAGCCATCAAGAAGAGCGAAAGCGACGGCATCATCATTGACTCCGGTGCCTGCGTCGGCGGATATTGCGCGTTATGTCAACAAGTCTGCCCGAAAGAGGCCATTTCCGAGAGCATCGGGGAGGCGGTGTGAAGACCCAGAATATCCTCATCGTCGGCGTAGGCGGCCAGGGGGTAGTGCTGGCATCAAACCTGCTGGCCGAAGCGGCTCTATCGGCCGGCTATGATGTCAAAAAGACCGACACCCTGGGAATGGCCCAGCGGGGCGGTTCGGTAGTTTCCCACCTGCGATTCGGCGAACAGGTCGCCTCGCCTCTCATTGCCGCAGGCGAGGCCGATTTACTGATCGCCTTCGAGAAACTGGAGGCAATCCGCTGGGGCCACTTCCTGAAAACCGATGGCGCGGCCGTGGTCAACGACCTGGCTATGCCGCCGCTGTCGGTCACTCTGGGCAGCGATGTTTACCCCTGCGACGCCGAGATCGTCACGGCGCTGAAGCGGTTCACCCCGGAAGTACACCTGGTGCCCGGCACAGCCACAGCGTCCCGCCTGGGCAACGCCAAGATGGTCAACACAGTACTCCTGGGCTATGCGTCGAATTTCCTCCCCATCGGCGCCGAGAGGCTGGCTTCAACCCTCGAAGCGGGGCTGCCGCCGAAGCTGCGGCAACCCAATCTGGTTGCTTTTGAAACCGGCCGCAGCATGTATCTCAAATGATCATACTCGGAGGGGCAGACGACTTTTTGATCCGCGGGATTCCGGGTTTATACTGATATAGAGGTGAGCTGGCGATGAAGGTAACTGTCTACACCACCCAAACCTGACCCCATTGCCATACTGTGAAAGGGTTCCTTTCACAACGGGGCATCCCCTTTACCGAAATTGACGTTTCCCGTGACGCCGCCGCTGCCCAGGATCTAGCCCGGCGCACCGGACGTTTGGCAGTGCCGGTGACCGACATCGACGGCAATCTGGTGGTCGGTTTCGACCCGGAGCAACTGGAGCGCTACTTGGCCCAAGCCCGCACCGCCGCCGCTCCTCCATTCGGAGCCTCGGTGGCCGATGCCCGCAAGATCACTGCCTCCCTCGGCTTGCCGGCCGTTTCCGGTGCATATATCGGGGCGGTCAAACCCGGTTTGCCAGCCGCCGCTGCTGGTTTGAAACCCGGTGACATCATCACCCGCATCGACACTGCGGCAATATCCAGCGCGGCAGACCTCGACCGGGCTCTGTCCGGGCTGGAAAAGGGCGCCCGCATCCGCATCACCTTCGTCCGGGACGGCTCGCCGCGCCAGGCAGAGGGGATGCTCTAGCCGGGCAATTGGAGCTTTGATACAATAGCCCGGTGACAGCCGAGCTTATCATCAAAACCACCCGGCTCAGGCTAAAACGCCTGACAATCGATGACGCCGGGGCGGTGTTCGCCTATCGGTCGCTGCCCGAGGTCTGCCGCTTCCAATCTTTTCGCCCAGCCGCCGTCGCCGATGCCGCCGCATTTATCGCCGGTACAGCCGGCGGGCCAGATATTCCCGGTACCTGGTTTCAGCTGGGCATATTCCACCGCGAGAGACAGGTACTGATCGGCGATATCGGTGTCCATTTTCTGCCCGGGGGCGAAGCCGAGTTGGGCTGCACCCTGACTCCGTCTTTTCAGGGGCGAGGTTATGCCGCCGAAGCCGTAACCGAGGTAATCAGCTGGCTTTTCAGACCGCCGAACCGGCGCTGTGTATTCTGTACCATTGACCCCGGCAACACGCCATCGCTCAAACTGGCAAAAAGGCTCGGCTTAAAGCCAGCCGGCAAAAGCGTCAATCAAGAGCACATTTTCAAGATCGAGCGGGGAGAATGGTCTGCCCGGCGAGTGCCGGTCTAAGCGTCAACATTCAGGGTCTTTAACGGTTCCTTGCGCCTTTTGTCGAGCAAGTGAGAAACGGCCATGAGCGGGTGGCGGGTCATCATCCGCGGTCCGGCGTAGCGCATCACCTCGCGCACCTTTTGCCGCATTACCGGCTTGTAGCAATGGACCGGGCACAGGGAACAAACCGTCTTCTCTTCACCGAACGGGCAATGGCGGAGTCTATCAAGGGCATATTTTTCCAGGTCACGGCATTCAACGCAGAGACCACTACCAGGATGCCGATCCCGGCAGTGCATCGAGATCATCGTCCGGACGGTCAGGGCTTCGCGCTTCAGGCGGGGGCGGGAACGATCAAACGGGATATTTTTCTGCATTGACGTCAATCTATAACGAACAGCGCAGCGGTGCAGTCAGTGACTGCACCGCTGCGAGTATCACAAGAATCAGTTCAGGTGATGGAGTCCATCATCTTCCGGCGATACTTCTCCGCGGTCTCGGTAAAGGCTGTCCCGGCGTCCTCAGCCCGCTTTTTGAGCGAGTGGGTGAAATCGCCGGTTCGGTCCTTGACCGTATGGCTTAATTCCTCTGCCCGCCCTTTCACGTTCTGCCCCAGATCCTCAGCTTTTTCTTTAATGTCTTCAACCTGCTTTTGAATATCACGCCTGGTTTTTCGCCCCGATTGAGGGGCGTATAGAAGCCCCAGCCCGGCGCCGATGGCGGCTCCGACTACCATCCCCACCACCAGTCCGTTCAACGTTCCCTTTTCCATATTATCCTCCTTATGTAAATTAGGCCTGGTTTAAGCCTCAATTTTCCCCGCGCCGTTGCCCTTCAAGACATGCACTACTTCCCTAGCCTGTTCACGAACAACGCTGCCGAACTGTTCGGCCGTCAGTTTCAAATCTCCGCCGAGCGCTTCGGATCGGCACTTGAACTGGTCAGCCTGCAGGCGCAGCAGTTCCCTCGTTTCTCTTCCAGGCCTGGGTGCATACAACAACCCCAGACTGATGCCTATAGCCGCCCCAAAAAGGAGTCCGGCAACCAATCCAAGATCCGTTCCGCGTTCCATATTCACTCCTCTATTATTATACATCGTTTGTCACCGGTATAAGGATAGCACAACTGGTTCTTTTATAAAGATACTCCATCCACAAATTTGAACAATCCGTAAAAATACTTGTTTCGATAAAAGCCGGTACCTATTTTTTTACCGAAGTGGATTTGCCCCTGGCTTATGTAATTGTTATCATGACAGCAAATCAATATCGTTACTGGGGGAGCTGAAAGGCTGAGAGTTCCCGGCAATACCGGGAAGACCCTTGGAACCTGGTCTCGGTAATTCGAGCGCAGGGAAGTACCACACTCCACCAGAAGCTAGTCTTCTGGTTTTTTCTTTCTTTAATCAAGAACGTTAGGGGAACCAGATGACCGAATTACCTGAAATAGGCAAGATCTCGCCTGAAATATTCCGGGAGATCATCTTTCCCAGACTGGGCGCCAAAAGCGACAAAGTACTGGTCGGTCCGCAACACGGGGTCGATGTCGGCATCACCGAAATCGGCGGCCAGGCGGTATCTTTCACCACCGATCCGGTCTTCATCGTCCCACAATACGGTTTTAAACGGGCGGCCTGGTTTGCCATACACATCATCGCTTCGGACTCGGTGACATCCGGATTAAGACCGAAGTACCTGTCCATCGACCTCAACCTACCGATGAGCATGACCAAAGAAGAATTGGCTACGATGTGGGATGTGATGCACAGGGAATGCGAAAAAATGGGCATCAACATCATCACCGGCCACACTGCCCGATATGACGGCTGCGCTTACCCTATGGTCGGGGGAGCGACGATGGTGGGCGTCGGCGGGTTGGATGAGTACGTCTCACCGAGATTCGCCCGGCCGGGAGATAGGATCATCATCACCAAAGGTCCGGCGATCGAGGCCTGCGGCATTTTTGCCGCCATGTTCCCTGACCTCATCGCCCAAAGGTACGGCGTAACTTTCGCCCGCCGCGCTGAAAGCCTGTTCTTCCAGATGTCCGTGGTGGAAGATGCCCTTACGTCTGTCACTGTCGGAGTTCGGGACGCCGGCGTCAGCTCGATGCATGATGCCACCGAATGCGGCCTCTGGGGCGGGTTATATGAGGTGGCCCAGGCTGCCGGATGCGGCGCCCGAATCGAAAAGGAAAAGATAGTTATCGAGGATGGCGTGCCCGAGATCTGCCGTATGTTCGGCATTGATGACCCTTACGCTGCTATTTCTGAAGGCAGCCTCATTATTACCTGCCGTCCGCACCGGGCGGCTGCCGTGGTGAATGCTTTGAGTGCCAGAGGTATAAAGTCATCAATCGCCGGGGAGTTGACTGATCCCGAATACGGCATGATCCTTGCCGAAGATGGTATTGAGAAGCCGCTCAAACATCCCATCGTCGATCCTTTCTGGCGGGCTTTTTATGATGCTGCCAAGAAACAGGCTGCCTGAAACCGATATTTACGCTGTCCTTTCAAGCGCACATTGCCGCGGCCGCGGCAATGTAGAGACGGCCCGGCTGTTACTCGAAGCCGGAGTCAAAATCATCCAATACCGGGAGAAGGACCACCCTCCGGCGCAGAATTACAGCGAATGCCGTGCCATCCGCGATCTCTGCCGGCAACACGGGGCGTGCTTTATCGTCAACGACGACGCTATTCTGGCCAGGTCGGTCGAAGCTGACGGCCTGCATCTCGGCCAGGATGACCTCGTCCCGAAGACGGCGCGCATCATTGTCGGCCGGCAAATGCTCATCGGCCTGTCGGTATCAACCGTTTCACAAGTGGACGCGGCGGTCAACCAAACGGAAGTTGACTATCTAGGTGTCGGGCCCATCTTCGAAGCCAGGACGACCAAGCCTGATGCGTCACAGCCGGGTAATCTTGAGCTACTGGATTATTCTCTTATTAGGTCAAAGGTGCCAGTCGTCGCTATCGGCGGCATCGGCGTAGAGAACGCAGCCGAAGTGACTGCCCGAGGTCGAGTCACCCTGGCGATGATTTCGGGCTTGATCGGCGCGGAAGATATAGGTCAAAGGGTCCTGGAGATCAGGTCAGCAATCGGTAAAGCCCGTGGATAACCTTCTCCGAGTGCCGAGCAAGGCCGACGCCGGAGCAGTTGTCTGGCACCGGTGGCGGCGGTTGTTCTGGGGATAGCGCCGCCTATGATCTTGGGTTACAATAGCCGATATGACTGAGAACCTGACCCCGCTGCGAACGCAATACCTGCGTATCAAAAAGCGTTATCCGGATTCAATCGTCTTTTTCCGCCTGGGTGATTTTTACGAGACGTTCGACTCTGATGCTGAACTGGCAGCCCGAGAACTGGAGATAGTCCTGACCGCCCGGGAGATGGGTAAAGGCCTTAAAGTGCCCATGGCTGGCATACCCTACCACGCTGCTGAAAACTACATCGCCAGACTGATCGGGCGAGGTCACAAGATCGCCGTCTGCGAACAGACTACCCGCCCAGGTGAAATCAAAGGTTTGATGGAGCGTGAGGTGGTCCGGGTGGTCACCCCGGGGACAATCGTCGAACCAGCCCTTCTGGACGGCCGCGTAAACAACTACCTGGCTTCAATTGCACCTGGCGGGACGTCCTGCGGGTTGGCCTATATCGACATCTCGACCGGTGAATTTGCCGCCGCCCAGATTCCTGCCGAGCGGCTAGAAACCGAACTGGGACGGATCCACCCGGCCGAACTTATTCTGCCAAATGGCGTCGAGGCTTGCCTCCCTCGTGGCATTTCGATAACCGAACTCGACCCCAGTGTTTTTGATCCGGAATCTGCCGCGGATACTCTTAAAGCTGCTTTTAGGACATCAACGCTGGAAGGCTACAACCTGGAGAACCAGCCGCTAGCCGCCGCGGCAGCCGGGGCTATTGTCGTCTACCTGCGGGAGACTAATCAGAGTGCTCTCGGGGTATTGAGCCACATTTCAAATTATTCAGCCGCAGAGTATATGGCCTTGGATGATAATACCCTGACCAATCTGGAGGTTTTCCAAAACGCCACCACCGGCGGGGTCAGCGGTTCGTTGTTAGGCATTGTCGACCGGACCAAAACAGTCATGGGAGCCCGCATGCTGCGGCGTTGGCTGGGAAAGCCCCTTCTCAGCCGGCAGGGCATCCTGGAACGCCAGGCTTGTGTTGAGACACTTCACAGCCAGCATCTGATGCTGAAAGAGATTGAAAAAAAGCTGAAACAGGTGGCCGATCTCGAGCGGGTGATCAACCGGATAAAGACCTTGACCGCCATGCCGCGTGAACTCATCGCATTGAAGCGCAGCCTTGAAACCGTCCCGGCGCTGGCGGACGCCCTGGATAGTGATACGCTGAAAGGACTCAGGAGCGGATTAAAACCGTTACCAGACCTTGTGCGATTGATCCATGAAGCTATTGAGCCTGAGCCGGCGGCGAGCCCTGGCGAAGGAGGCGTGATCCGGACTGGATTTTCGGTTGAGCTTGACAAGAATAAAGATCTGGCTGCCAACTCCAGGTTATTTATCACCCAGCTTGAGTCTACTGAACGTTCCAAAACCGGCATCAGGACGCTAAAAGTAGGTTTCAATCAAGTCTTCGGATATTATCTTGAGGTCTCAAATCCCAATCTATCTCAGGTGCCGATTCGGTATATCCGCAAACAGACGTTATCCAATGCTGAAAGGTTCATAACCCCGGAACTCAAGGAACTCGAATTGCAGGTACTGTCATCGAAGGAGCGGCTGGCCGACCTGGAGACTTCTCTATACCGGCACGTTCTGCAACAAATCGGGCAGTCAGCCGATTCTTTACTAAGCCTGGCTGAAACAATCGCCCGCGTTGATGTGTTGAGCGCTCTTGCGGCGGTATCGGTTGAAAATGCCTATGTTAAACCCTCCATTGTTGACGGGCCGGTGATAAAAATCGACGGCGGCCGTCATCCGGTCATCGAGCAGACACTCGATCACAGTGCTTATATTCCCAATGATATTGACTTGGAGACCGGCGACAGCCAGATCATCATCCTTACCGGGCCGAATATGGCCGGGAAATCCACCTATTTGAAGCAGGTAGCAATTATCGTCCTGATGGCGCAAATAGGGTCTTTCATTCCCGCCACCAGCGCCGAAATCGGCATTTGCGACCGGATCTTCACCCGGATCGGCGCCAGGGAGGATCTGGTTTCAGGGAAATCCACTTTTATGACGGAAATGGTGGAGACGGCGTTGATTTTATCCAGCGCGACATCCAGCAGTCTGCTTATCCTGGATGAAATTGGGCGCGGCACCTCCACCAGTGATGGACTGGCCATAGCGCAGGCGGTAGTGGAATTCATTCATCAGCGACTTTGTGCCCGAACGCTATTTGCAACTCATTATCACGAACTGATCTCCATGGCTGAACGCCTCCCCAGGGTGCGAAATTTCAACGTAGCGGTCACTGAGGACAAGGGGGAAGTTATTTTTCTCCATCGGATCCAGCCCGGTGGGACAGACCGCAGCTACGGCATCCACGTCGCTAAAATCGCCGGGTTGCCCAAGCCGGTTGTCCGCCGGGCTAACGAAATTCTAGCCGAACTGGAAAACCTGAAGACCGAAACACCAGTGTCCGCCAGACCTGTTTCGGCTCAACTTTCTTTCCTGAATCCGCCGTCCCCGGCAATCGAATTAATCAGAGGAATGGATCCCGATTCGTTGACGCCCAGGGAGGCACTGGAAATGCTATACACCCTTAAACAAATGCTGGTATAGTCGGCCCGTTCACATCGAAGCTGATGTTTTGAGCGCACCTCCATCTTGTGTGATAATGCCGGTATGAAACCCAAAAAGCCTTTCAGTCCTCGACGGACAAAAATTGTCGCGACCATCGGCCCGTCTTCCGGATCGCCGGAACAGTTATCGGCACTTCTAACCGCCGGTATGAATATCGCCCGGCTCAATCTATCCCACGGGAGCACCGACGAGCACGCGGACTATATCAAACAAATTCGCGCTGAAAGTAAACGGCTGGGGCTGCCGATAGCGATTTTGATCGACTTGCCAGGGCCTAAATACCGGACCGGCCAGTTAAAAACCGCGTCGGTATGGCTGGAACAAGGCGCGGCCGTCACTCTGACCACAGAGCATGTCATCGGCGACGAAAGGCTGGTGCCGGTGAATCTGCCGACGCTGCCGCGCGATGTACGGTCCGGGGATATCATTCTACTTGACGACGGCGCCCTTCAACTCAAATGCCAGGATTTGACTCCAACCAGTGCGGTTTGCACGGTGATAGTCGGCGGGAAACTTACCCCCGGCCGGGGCATTGCCGTACCGGGCCGCAAATCCAGCATGCCGTTCCTGACCGAACAGTTGAAGGAGTATATCAGGTTCGCCGTCAGCCAGCGCCCGGAATTCATCGCCTTATCATTTGTCAGCCGTCCGCAGGACATAATCCAGGTGCGCCGTATAATCAAGAAATCCGGCGCCGAGATTCCACTGATTGCTAAAATCGAGCGGGGTACGGCGGTAGCGGCCTTCGATTCGATCCTGGCTGAAGCCGACGGCGTAATGGTCGCCCGGGGAGACCTGGGGGTTGATATCCCGCTGGAAAAGTTGCCTCTGGTTCAGAAGGAAATCATCCATAAGGCGAACCGCTCCGGCAAGCCTGTAATTACCGCCACTCAAATGCTGGAATCCATGATTGCGGCGCCTAGACCGACCCGGGCGGAGGTCAGCGACGTTGCCAATGCTATATTTGACGGCACCGACGCGGTGATGCTTTCGGCTGAAACTTCCATCGGCAAATACCCGGTGCAAGCGGTTGCGATGATGTCCGCGGTAGCTATGGAGACCGAAAGGGTCCTGCCGTACGACCTCTGGATCGCTGAACGCGACACCTGGCTGGTCAACCAGACCGAGGAACTTATCAGTTACAACGCCTGCCTTACAGCGCGGCGCCTCAAAGCCGCCGCCATTGTCGCCTTCACGTCGTCCGGTTCGACCGCCGGGCGCGTCGCTAAATACCGGCCGAGCACGCCGATCCTGGCCATCTCCCCCAACGGGGATACCTGCCGCCGAGTGATCCTCAACTGGGGCGTCCAGGCCATTCAGATACCGACGCCCAAAACAGTGGATGAACTCTTCTCCACTGCGGTGCGTTTGTGCCGGAAACTCAAACTCGCCAAGGCCGGCGATAATATCGTTGTCACCGGAGGCGTGCCGCTGGGCGTCGCCGGTACCACCAACCTCCTTAAGGTCCAGGAAATCACGTAACATGGAGACCTTTATCCATGTTCACGACCTGAAAAAGGACTACCGACTGGGCGAAGAAACGGTCCACGCTCTGGCCGGAGTGTCGCTCGACTTGGAAAAAGGGGATTTCGCCGCGTTCGTCGGGCCGTCCGGCTCAGGTAAAAGCACGCTGCTTCATCTGATCGGCGGGCTCGATACCGCCTCCGAGGGCAGCATCACCGTCGATGGACGCGACCTGTCAAGGGCTTCGGACAGGGAACTGGCTGAGTACCGCAACAAAAACGTCGGGTTTGTTTTCCAGTCTTTTCACCTTCATCCCACTTATACCGCCGAGGAAAATGTTGCCATCCCGCTGCTTTTCGCCGGAGTTGGGAAAACAGAGCGCCTGGCTCGGGCCAGGGCTGCTCTCGAGGCCGTCGGTATGGGACACCGCGCCGGTCACCGGCCAAACCAGTTGTCCGGCGGCGAGCGCCAGCGGGTATCAATCGCCCGCGCCCTGGTGACCAGCCCGGCGATCATCGTCGCCGATGAGCCGACAGGCAACCTCGACACTACCAACGGCGCCCGGATCATGGACCTGCTGGGGCGACTCAACCAGGAACAGGGCATCACCCTGATCGTCGCCACTCACGACGTCGAACTGGCGCGCCGATCCCGCCGTGTAGTGACGCTGCGCGACGGCCTGATTACCGGAGACAGCCGTGCCGTTTAACGAAATTATTGCCATGGCTTTTTCCAACCTGTGGCGGCGTAAAATGCGCACCGCACTGACGGTGGCCGCCGTGGTCATCGGGGCGACACTGGTGGCGCTAATGGCCAGCCTGGGCACCGGGCTCAAGGGTTTCATCGTCGGGCAATTTGGCCAGACTTTCCCGGAGGACGCGATCATAGTCTCCTCCGGGCGCGATATCAACGTCTTCCAGGGCGGCGGCCGGCCTCAGGAAATCTCCAGCATCGAGACCGTCGTCATCCTGCCGTTCACGGCTGCCGACCTCGAGAAGCTGCGGGCTGTCCCCGGCGTCGAGCGGGTTGACTACCTGGTGAGCGTCTCTGCCCGCTACATCCAGCCCGAGGGCAGTTCCAAGATCTACACCGTGAACGTCGACGGGGTGCCGGAGTACGAGGCCGCCATCCGACCGCTGTTCATGGGCAGCCACATCACCGATGGCGACGCCGGGCAGTGCCTGATGGCCTACGATTACCTGACCACTTTCGGCTGGCCCGACGACGAGAGCGTTATCGGGCGGCAGGTGACTGTGTCGGTGGGCAAGCAGCTGGCTTACGAGACTGAAACACGGGACTATACCTTCACCATCAAGGGCGTCATCGATAAGAAAATCTCCACCGCCGAACTCCTGATCACCCAGTCCGACGCCATCGAGATGGCCCGTTTTTACCAGAGCAACCCCCTGAGATACTCCGAGCAGCAGCCGGGCTTCACCGTGCAGCTCAAGGCGGCGGCTTTAAGCGATGTCAAACCTATCGCCGCGGCGGTAAAGGCCGAGGGCTGGAACGCCCTCACCTCAGACGACATCCTGGCTGAGATCAACTCCGTATTCAATGTTATCCAGGTAGGATTGTCCGCCTTCGGCATCATCGCCCTGGTGGTGGCGGCTATCGGCATCATCAACACACTGCTGATGGCTATCCACGAGCGTACCCGGGAGATAGGGGTGATGAAGGCGGTGGGAGCCACCCGCGGCACCATCCGGCTAATGTTCACCGCCGAGGGCGCCGCCCTGGGCTTCCTGGGCGGGGCGGCGGGCGGGGTGCTGGCGCTTGTAACCGGCCAGGCGCTCAATGTCATCGGGGCGAGGACTTTCCTGTCCGATTTCCCCGGCTTCCAGCTTTCATCGTTCACCTGGTGGCTCATCCCCGGCGTCATCGCCTTGACCACCGTCATCGCCCTGCTGGCCGGATTGTATCCCGCCAACCGGGCGGCCAGGCTCGATCCGGTGGAGGCGCTGCGGTACGAGTAGCCATTTGTTTTTATTTCCCGGCTAGATAAGGTGTTGTTACCGAAACGAACCGGTTTTGCCGCGTTGGGCCAATCGGGGGATTGGATATTCGTGCGGTTTGGGAACAATTGCTCCGGCATACTCTTTCACTCCTGTGTTGCATTTCCGTTCATGGTTCGACAGGCTCACCACGAACGGAATTAAATGATCATCGATGCGCCGCCCCGTTCATGGTTCGACAGGCTCACCACGAACGGAAGTAACCGCCATTCAAGGGGAGCCCCGGCGATGACAGGGCGAGGGGATTATAGCACATGAGTTCTTCGTAATCGTCAAGCGGGTTTTGTCGTTTTTGGGGCGTTATTTTATTATGTCAAGGCACCAACGCCGCCGCGGCCGGGCGCCGGTTTCCGCCTTTCGGTCGAAGGCAAAATAGCTAAAAAAATGATTGCCTCCCCGCCTGCACCGGCGTATAATCTTTCACTACCTAACCAGAAACCGGAGGAACCCCATATGCGCCTATCCTGTCTGCAAGAGAACCTGAGCAAAGGGCTGGCTATTGTCGGCCGGGCCGCCGCCTCACGCTCCACACTGCCGATCACCAGCAACGTGCTGGTGGCTACCGACGAAGGCCGGCTGAAGCTTTCAGCCACCAATTTGGAGATCGCGGTGTCCTGCTGGATCGGGGCCAAGATCGAGGAGGAAGGCGCCACCACCGTGCCGGCGAAGCTGCTGACCGAGTTTATCGGCTCATTGCCGAACGACAAAATCGAGATGGCCCTTTCGGCCAAGAAGATACTGACCATGAAATGCGCCCGCTTCGAGGCGCGGATGACCGGCGTCGACGCCCGGGACTTCCCGCCCATCCCCCGGGTGGAGAACGGCGTGGCGGTCAAAGTCGATGTCGCCGAGTTCAAGAAGGGCGTTTCAAGGGTGGTCTTCGCCGCGGCCACCGACGAGTCCCGCCCGGTACTGACCGGCATCGACGCGCTGTTCGAGGGCTCCGTCCTGACGCTGGCCGCCGCCGACGGCTTCCGCCTGGCGGTCTACAAGATGCCCCTGGCCGAGCCTGCCTCTCAGAAGATCAAGGCTATCATCCCGGCCAAGACGCTGTCCGAGGTCAGCCGCCTCTTAAGCGACGGCGATGAAAGCATCGGCATCACCGTGGACACCCAGAAGAGCCAGATACTGTTCAAACTCAAGAACGTCGAGCTGGTGTCCCAGCTGCTGCAGGGCGCCTTCCCGCAGTACAGCCAGATCATCCCGCAGTCCCACACCACCCGCGCAGTGGTCGAGACGCCGGCCTTCCTGATGGCGGCGCGCACCGCCCAGATCTTCGCCCGCGACGGCGGAGGAATCGTACGGCTGATCATGACCCCGGGCGGCGGCAAGACGCCGGGCAGGCTGTCCATCACGGCACGCTCCGAGGAGATCGGCGAGGACCAGGCCGAACTGGACGCCGCGGTCTCCGGCGAGGAAGCCAAGATTGCCTTCAACGGCAAGTACCTGCTGGACGTGCTGGGCGTCATTTCCGAAAGCCAGGTGGCGCTGGAGGTCACGGGGCCGTCAAGCCCCGGCGTGATCCGGCCGGTGGGAACGGACAACTACGTTCACGTAGTGATGCCGATGTTTGTGCAATGGTAATACACCAGGTTTTGGTTTAGCTGGAGGACGCCTAATGAAGTGCCCGAAATGCGGTTACTCACCACTCCAGAAAGAGGTCTCTACAATTAGGCCAAACAAATTGATCACCTATGCAGACAAAAAGGTTGTCTATCGTGTGTGCCCACGATGTGACTATAGAGTGAAATCCGACGAAGAACCATAAATCTTTCAGTATTTTGCCCGAAAAACAGCTCACAAGAAACCGCGCCTGGTGCGTTACGCTAGGCGCTTTTTATTTTCAACTCATCTTGTCTGGTGTCTTCGATAGATGAAACTTAGAGTCTTCATAAGCTATTCTTCTTCTGATGGTACCAATTTTGCCAACAAGGCAGCAGAAATCATTCGAAAAACGGGACATCAACCATGGATCTATTACCATAATAAGACTCTCGGCGTTCTTGTCTGGCAGGAGATTGCTAAACGGATTGTCAATGAAACCGATGTGTTTATTTTTCTGTGCACTCCCCTTAGCTGTCATTCTTGGGGACAAGCGCAAGAGGCGGGATACGCTCTTAATCATAGGAAAAAGACCATAACTATAGTGATCGACAATGCTCAGGTTCCACTTGAATTGACAGCGCGCAACTATGCTAATACATCTTCGGGACAATATCTCGACACTGTCAAAGAAATTGCTCTTGATCTCCCGAGAATAATAAAAAGAATTCAGAAACTCAATCCTCAAATCGAGGCAACCATTTTATGAGCAATCCGATATCCCTTCCTACACGAATACGCTTGATGGCGAAACTTCGTCAATCGACGCGAAACCTCAATTCTCAAACCATAAGCGAAATTACCTCAGCAGCATTTGACGCCTATGAAACAGCCTCCATTACACCTCACATATCGAGAGTTGTTCTCAAGGACCATCTAAGCGATGGATCCCCCGCTAATAGTATCGGCATTCGGAGATTGATCAATCTCAACGAATTCAATGACCGTTCCTACATTTGGGATCCCTATTTCTGTGACGTTGGACGGGCAATAGCAAACGGCGAAAAAAGATACTTTCATCAACAAGTATCCAGCACGATTGTTCCCAAGAACGTAACAATCTTAGAATCAAAGCCATCGTTCGATATTTTGACTAATGTAGTTTCTGAACTCGCTGAAAAGGGAGAACCTCCAAATACGATAATAGCGCCAGTGTATTTGCTATCTGATTTTTATAAGGAGTTCACTCCTAGAATGGTATTTGAGTGTAAAAAACAAGAGTCTGTCATTCTAGGTAATCTCCAAATGAAAATATTTTGGTCTAACAAATATGCCCCTCTTGATACCTTTCTAATATTCAATTCAAATGCTGGTGAATGGACTTATATCGGCGATCCAAATCAGAACAGTAGATTATGGTTCGCGATTGGTGAATCCGAACGCCTAGGTAACGTGGAATACTGGATTGAAGTGCTGATCTCTTATAACATTATTAATCCAGCAAGTTTCGCCGTTATTCCAGTCCAACGTGATACAACACAAGAGGAGGCTCCGGCGCAAGATTAATCTTTCTATTTAATTCCATCACCACCCCTCCCCTCATAAATCAACTAGGATCAGAAAGGTACGGACCAAATGGAACTACCTAATATATTCAAACAGATTAGATGTAAACATGACTGGGGTAAATCGTATGTACTCAAATATGATCCAAAGCATAAAGAATTATTCACAGATACGTCTGGCTTAAGGCAAATTGTAACTGGGCATTTCTGCCACAAGTGTAATAAATATGAATATCATTTATATATCGGGTTTCCTAAAGACGAAGATCAGATTAGCTTAAAAGAGTTCCATAGGATTCGTCGTGGAAAATCTAACGTCTATTAAGGTTTTTCTAGCTAAAGTCCTAACCCCCACCTGCTGGCTGATTGATAATGAAATCGCCTCTCACCACCCCTCTCCAACTCGTCCGTCCTGGTCTTTGACTTTGCGCTCTAGATTCTTGACTCATACGGTATAATTCTAACGAAGTGGAAATACAACAAATGCCCGGCTTAACGGCCGGGTATTTTAGTCTCCGGAGAGGACTAATGAAGCTGGCAAAGGATAGAACTGTATGACCATCGCTGGTTTTGTCATCGGCATCCTGGCGTTTCTGGGGTTCCTGTTGGGTTTGATTCCGTTTCTGGGTTGGTTTAACTGGCTGAACATTCCATTCGCGATCATTGGGTTGGTATTCAGCGCCGTGGGCTTAAGCAGGAACAAGGACCGCGGGTTAGCCATAGCCGGCATCACGCTCTGCAGTATTGCTATCCTGGTCGGGACGGGAAGGCTCAACCTTGGGTGCGGGATTATTTAGCTAAGACGTAGGCATGGAAGGGTATTCTTCTCGATGTATCAATAAACCAGTCCGGAGGCTATATGACTCCTAAAGAAACTAAGTTTCGTGCCTGGTTCAAGAATATTTTAATCGAACATAGGAACGGCTAGACAGGCGATTAACGAGATAATTTAGTACGTTTGACATAGGCGATTAGCTTTTGTTCAACGGTTTCAGATTGCTGCTTTTGTGACTCTTTCTTCAAAGACCTTATAGCATCGGTAAAACCTTTTCCAAATACCACTTCTAAACCGGACATTTTCGATTGATCAAGCGACAACCCGTCCCAAAACATCGTCAAACCCATTAGAGTATCCAATTTCTCTTGTACTGTTAACTTCTGATTCATCATGATATCTAAACAAAGAGATTCTTGTTCTTCTCTTGTTAGACGGTCACGGATCGGCTGAAACAGCAGGGGTGCCGAGGCATACTCTTTCCCAGCCTTTTCGATAGCAGGCCAGCCAAGAAGTTCGTGAAACTTCCTGAGATACCTGCTTTCAACATTCAAATTAACTTCATTGGCTGTTTTCATGAAGAGCGGCATTCCTAAAACCCCCTCCGAAATGCCTAGATGCTACCACGCTGGGATGTTATGTTCAATCACCTTCACAAGGTTTTTCAATCCCCTTCACCACCCCTCCCCTCAGCGCCACGTTCAACCGCCTCTCTGGATTCCGGCCTGCGCCGGAATGACAAAAAAGAAGCGGAATGACAAAGAAGTGGGATGACAAAGGAGTGGAATGACAAAGAAGTGAAATGACAAAGAAAAGAGATTCTTGCCCAAGAGGATACTCGCGTTTCTCCACTCCAAAAATCCACTAAAAATATGGTATAGTTACCAAAAATTTTATCAACGGAGAGTTCATTTGAGACTTAAAGCCACGGGTATCCTGGCAACCGCAGCGGCGGTTATCATCGCTTCAATGTTGAGCGCCTGCGTGCCGGATACGGTGTCGCCGGCGGAATTGACTTCGGCTTCCCAGATATTCGCCAACGACTGCGCCTCCTGCCACGGCAGCAACCGGGCCGGGGACCGGGGCCCGGATATAACCCCTTCAGCCCTGACCGACTTTTCAAGCGCCAGCCTGGCCAGTTTCCTGACCGATCATAAAACCGCCAAGAATCTGACCTCTGCCCAGGTTTCCCTGCTGGCGGATTGGCTGAAGAGCCCATAAAAGCATCACTCAGCAACCCGCAGCAGCCAACCGAGGAATAAAAGTGGAAGATAAATACTTTTACCGCAAGATCATCGATGAAATCCCGCTGCCGGTGTACGTTTTCCAGGACGGCGACCTGGTCTATTTCAACCAGGCGTTTGTAGATTACGCGGGCTACGACCGGAATGAAATTCAGAATATGAACGTGATGGACCTGGTGCATCCGGAAGACCGGGAGACTTTCAAGTGCCAAACGGTTTCCGCCTTATCAGGCAAGCTGGAACACCTGCCGAAGGAGCCTGAACTGCGGATTGTTTCCAAAGGCGGCGGGACCAGGTGGATCCGCCTCACGCCGCGCATGATCAGCCACAACGGCCAGACGGCGGTCCTGGGCGTGGTGACCGATATTACGGCGTACAAAAACTAGCCGCGGCCGGAAACCACCGGCAAGCTTCCGATATCCGCCATTCAGCAGGCGATCAGCCGGAATAAGCGGAACAACCGGCTTATTTCAGGCGCCTTTTTACCGCGGCCTTCAGTGCCTTCAGGTGAGTCAGGATATGCTTGGAAACAACCTCGAGGTGCTCTTCCGGGGAGTAGCTCCGGGAACCCACCCGGTAAGGGATCAAGACCAATTTGCTATCCATGATGCGGCGGTTAATCACATCGTTCGCTGCCTTGAACCGGTCCAGTACCTCTTGAAAAGTCACGTTTTCAAGTTCTTCAAAACAGCGGCGGTTTAGTTCGCTGTAAGCGCCTGAAACCGGCGCCGGTTTAACGCCATCGGCCAGATCCCGGACATTGCGGGCAAAACTTTCATGCCAGAACAGGATGTGCCCAAGGGTCTTCTTGACGGTCCAGCCTTCATACATCGGAGTATCCGGATCAGCAACGCTCCGGCTGAACTCCAAGAGCTGCAAAGCGGTTTGGTTGAGCCTGACGAGCAGGTCTGTCCTGGTGTCCATGGTCACATCATTATTACCGGCTATATCCTTCTCCTTCAAACCCGGGCAAGCGGCGCGGGCCAGTGGCCTGCGAGTTCAATATATTACCTGAGCCGCCCCCTGACATACAGCACCAGGCTGACGCCGGTAGTGATGACAAAGGCAACGAGGGCGATAAGGGCGGCGATGAAAAAGACCGCCTCTTCTATACCCATCAGTGCGGAGGCGGCGTTGTGAATCAGGACCGAGGCGGCGAAAACAGCCGCGGCGATGCCGCCCAGCCAAAGGGATCTCCTAAAAAGCTTCAGCCAGACGGCGGCGGCCGCGGACTCATCTTTTGAAAAGAGCGATGCCTTTCTTCTCCGGTACTCCCAGACCAGCCAGATCCAGATTAGCAGGAATACAAATCCCAGAAGCATATCTGCCCCCTTCAGCTTTCGACCGGCGGCGCGGCGATGGACGCGCAGGCGGGGCAGCGGCGGCGGAGTTCGGCCAGATTGCGCTCCGGCGAAATGCTGGCCGCAGGCTCGAGACAGCCCGGCGAATCTATCGGCGAGCGGTGAGAAAAGCCCCGAAAGCTCATTTCCCGCACCAGCTGCTCATGGCGGCAGGCGATAAGGGCCGGATCTACCAGGCCTTTCAAGTAGCCGCCAATCCGCTTGCCGCGGCGGAGGCATCCGGCCAGCATATGGAGCTCGACGTGTTCACCCAGGAGATGGCGGCGGCACATCAGCCGCGGGTCAACCAGCCACATCCGCATATAGAGATTATACTCCCGGAGGCAACCTCCCCGCCGGTCTCTTCGCTGCCGATTGACGGCGGCGGTATAATCATTACCGGCGGAGGGCGGATCGGATGAAAAGATGGGTCTTCCCGGCCACGTCCCAGGGCAGACTGTCGGTGCTGGCGGCGGCGCTGTTCTTCCCGGTTTTCTTCCTCGCCCAGGCTATCGTCATCATCCCGGACGAGATCCCGGACCGCCCTTCGTTCTTCAACGAGCCGGTCACCGCCAGCCTGATGATACTTGCCTGGCTGCTGGGGACGACGACGGCGGTTCTGGGACTGTTCGCGGTCGTTAAACGCAGGGAGCGGGCGGCGACGGTGTTCCTGGCCGTCCTCTTAGGGCTTTTTGTGTTCCTCTTCGGCGCCGGCGAGGCGCTCGTTCCCCACTAGCGGTGAAGTAAGGTTAACCGCCGTCCAGCGACGGGTGTTCAGTTTCGGCGAACCAGTCCTCCGGATTGGTCAGATATTCGGCGTAGTCCAGGAGCGCCCGGGCGTGCTCCCATTCTTCATCGGCCAGGACGGTGTAAAACTCTTTTTCGGTCTCGAAGGCGGCTTTTTCGGCGTGTTCCCGATAGAGTTCGTGGCTCTTTTTTTCTTTTTCGATGGCGATGTTGACCATCTCCAGTTCGCCGGCGGCGCCGGAGACCTTGACGCCGATCTCGCGGCAGACGGCGGCCAGGTTCTGGCGGATCTGACGTGAAGACGGCGCGCGCAGCGGGGCGGCCGGCCAGCCGTGATCCCGGCTGACTGACTGGTAGAGCGACTCAAAGCGTCGGCGGTGGTCGTCTTCCTCCGCGGCAAGGGACTGAAGCAGTTTGCGGCCGGCTTCGTTGGCGGAGTTCTGGGCGGCGGCCAGGTAGCATTCGCGGCCTTCGGTCTCAAGCTCGATGGCGGCGGTGATGGCCTGGATCATTCTTTGTTGTTCTGAGGCGGGCATGTCGGTATTCCTCCACAGTAGATGTCCTATTATGATACCCCGCGGCGGCGTTTCCGCCAAAGGCTCCGGGTTTGACAGGCAAACGCCGGCGGATTTAGTATCAGCTCCGATATGATGAGATGCCCTCATGACCAGTCCGAACTCCGCGGCGTGGCGGCGGCCTGCCACTACGGGCTGCCGCTTCAGCTTGACCAGTGCCCGGAGTGCGGCGGCATCTGGTTCGATGAATCGGAGTTGTTCCGGGCGCGGCAGGGCGAGGCGGCCAGGCTGGAAGCGCTTGACGAGGCAAGCCTGGCCCAGCCGACGGCTGAGGTGCGGCGCGACCTGGCCTGCCCCCGGGACGGGACCAGGCTGCAAAGGTTCACCGACCGGCATTTCCCGAGAGAGATAATCCTCGAACGGTGCCCGGCCTGCCGCGGGCTGTGGCTCAACCGAGGGCATTTCCGCGGCTACCAGCGCTTCCGGGAGAAAAAGTTCACCGATAGTATCGAAAACCTCGACCTGAAGCCCAGCGAGGAGTTGAAGCGGCTGGCGGCGGAGCACCGGCAGGGGAACTCAACGAAGACAATGCGCAAGCTGGGGGAGTTCCTGTCGACGCCGATGGGGCCCGGGGAGGCGCCGAGCGCCGAGGCGGAGAGGGCGGTGAATACGTTCATGAGTATCCTGATGACGCTGCTGCGGGTGGTGGTGCTGCGGGGGTAGGGGCAATTATAAAAAAGTAGCGGCTTTGCAAAGCAAAGCCGCTACCGACGTCCGATGTTGGTGAAGCTACTTCCGGTTGTTACCCGTTTCAACTAAGAGCCGGTAGTCCGCCGGGAAATTGGCGTTCTCCGGCTGAAAATTGAATACGATAATGGTCACTTCATCTTTGCCGAGGTTCATGGTGTTCAGGAAAGAAGTGTCACGTTGGAAACCATCGCTTAATATGGGAGCGGAATCAGTAACTTGATATTCACTCAGTTTCCCATTTATATACAACGGGTTCACAAACACTAGAGACCAGTCATTTCCCACCAAACCGGTGGTGTGAGTCCATCCTTCGAGATCCCAATTCCCGCTGCCAGATTCCAAGCCATCACTGAAAAGGACTCCTGAATTGTCGCTGACAATAATGTCATCGACATAAAAACCGGCTTCATTGGTTGCCCAATCGGTGATATACAGGAACCTGAGGCGAACAGACTGCCCGGCATAGGCAGCGAGGTCGAATTCCTGATGCACCCAGCCACCGCTGCTGCCAGTGAACCCAGGTAAATTGGTTATGGCACTCTCAATAGCCGAAGGATCATGCTGAATTGTAGTATTCGCATTGGATAAGCTCCTCCACGTCGATCCACCGTCAGTCGAGATCTGAACAAATCCAAAATCCCAAGCTTCTTCGATCTCGTACCAGGATTGGAAGCTTAACATTGCGTTGGCACCGAGTGTAACAGGCAAAGTTAGCGTGGCTTTAGTCTCCAAGAGATCACCGCGGCCGCCAAAAAGTTCATAGTTGCCGTTTTTAGGGGCAACACCCGAAGTATCGGCGCCCCTGAAATTTGATACCAGTTGAGGTTGAGCTCCTTTATATGTCAAGTACATAGGAGTGTACGGCATCAGAGTCCCCAAAGGATACTGAACGGTACCTGACTTGTAGCCTCCCCAATACCGCGGCAAAGGTATATTTCCGTGATTATCGGACCCGTAATAGTTCTTGATACTCCATTGTATGGAATAGCCGCGGGTATCCGGAGATGGAATATTCAGCGCTTCATATCCAAGAGTTGCGCCTGATAAACCTTCATCCTCAGGTCTATCAAGATAATTGGCAAGTGTCCAGTCCCGGAATATCTGATCAAACGTCACTCCTACATAACCGGCTGTCGCAAGCTGGTTCTCAATGCCTTGAATACCATTTGCAGGGTCTCCCACCAGGGCGCTGATAAAATCCGAACCGCCGAAGTTCTCCATCAGGTAGAACTGGAACAAGTAACTCGCCCCATAACTCTCCAGGCCGCCGCCCCAGGTTGTAAGCGGGGTCCGATGATAGACAAGGTAATAGGCGATGTGGTCGTCCGGATGGCCATAACCAGCTAGATAACCTGAAAGGTCCGCCATACCTTCATCAACCCAAGATGGTTCGTCGGCGTCACGGTCATAGTGGATAGCATGTTCGTACTCGTGGGCGATCGTACTCTCATAAAGGAAGGGACGGCTGACATCCGGCCCGACTCGGTTAGCCCAGTCATGACTGTCAATATGGATGATATTTCGATTGAATTCCTCGTTAATCGCCGGGGCGAAATACCCGGCAATGTAAAATGGATAGTCCGGGTCATAATAGCCTTCGTCAATAATATTGAAAACCAGAATCATCACGCGTTGAGGATTGTCAGTTTGATAGGCTTCAGGGATTCCGTCTCCGGTACCATCACGGTCGACGGTTTTCCCAAAATATTTGGTATTACTCTCGTAGATATTCGCGTCAAATTCATCAATAAGATATGCAATTTGATCATCTGTGATTACCGGGGTAGGCCTGGGGTCGTCAACCGGATAACTCAGGTCCTCAGCAACCCAGATCTCAGCCCATTCGCCAAGAGCCCGGAGTTGGAACCACTTCAAACTTCCATCGACAAGCAACTCCGCCCTGGTAATGACCCCGTTAAGGTCCTTCTCTACACTCCAGCTTTGAGATGCCGAAATTGCCATTTCATCAAATTCCATACTTTTGTAATAAGGGTCGGCATCAACGGCAATCAGGTCCAACAAACCTTTCGGAGCGGCCACAATTGGGACAGCCGCGGGTAACAAAAGAACCAGAACACCGAGCACCAGGAGAACCGCTGTGAATCTTGAGACCACTTTTTTCAACATGGTTTTCCCTCCTCCTGTTACATGTAAAAACAAAACCGGCCGCTTTACAGGCTGGTTTCACCATTAGCTCGCTGCCAATCAAGGTGACCAATTACAAAAGGCAGGTCATAGCTATCCTGATTGATGAAAAAGAATTACGGGATTAGTGTAAGGCAGCTATATTATTGAAGTCAATAGGTTAGAGGTATATTTTTCACGGCTCGGCGCAGGGCAGGAACGCACTACTTAAGGAAAACTACTAAACCGGCGGCGAAATTCGGGCGATGCGTTCCAGGATCTGGCGCTTCTTCTGCTCGGCTTCCATATAAAGACTGTCCAGGCCGTCGTAGAGGCCGAGGATTTCTTTGGAAAACACCGGCGAATCGCCAGGGGCACCGGGGGAATGATCCGGGTTGCGGGGCAGCAGCGCCGACCTGGCCTCCCAGAGTTTGTGAGCGATGTTGGTCCAGAGCACCAGGGCTTGCTGCAGACTTTCCAGGTTATCCGACATATTCCAGCTTTCTTGTTTTAAACGAAATCAAGGCGTATTCTACCAATAGACAAACTTGAACTCAATGAAAACCGACGAGGCAGATGCCGATGAATGAGACGCTTCAACTCATCCACAACCGCCGCTCAGTGCGCGCCTACAGCCCGAAGCCGGTCACCCGATCCGATAAAGACGCCATTCTGGCCGCGGCTTTCAGAGCGCCCACGGCCGGCAATCTGATGCTGTATTCGATCATCGAAGTGGAGGACCAGGCCATCAAGGACCGCCTGGCGGTCAGCTGCGACCATCAGCCGTTCATCGCCAGGGCGCCGTACGTGCTGTTGTTCCTGGCGGATTTACAGCGATGGTGGGATTACTTCATCAAGTGCCAAGCGCCCCAGCGTGCCGAGGCAGACGGGCTGCCCAACCGCAAGCCGCAAACCGGCGACCTGCTGCTGGCTTGCTGCGACGCGCTGATTTCGGCCCAGACGGCGGTCATCGCCGCCGAATCTTTGGGGATAGGTTCATGCTATATCGGCAACGTACTGGAGCAGTACGAGACGCACCGGGAAACGTTCGGCTTGCCGCCTTACACCCTGCCGGTCACCATGCTGTGCTTCGGCTATCCCACCGAAGCGGCGGCGAAGAGAAAATTGACCAGCCGTTTCCCCCGAGAGTCCATCGTCAACAAAGACAGATATCGCCAGCTGGATGCGGCAGCGTTGGAAAATTGTTTTCATGACATGGAAAACGCGTTCCGCGGCACCGCGGGGGCCGGCAGATACGAAAACGCCGGTCAGGAGATCTACTGCCGCAAGTTTGCCGCCGGATTCTCACTGGAACTAAACCGTTCGGTTGGAAAGATGCTGGAGAACTGGAAATGAAAACCAGAAGTCTGCTGCTGACCGTGACTGCCTTAACCGCGCTCCTGACCACAGCTTCCTGCGGTCCCGGCCCGGAGCCGACCGCGACCACCCCGAACCCGAACTCGCTCGACGGCACAGTCCTTTTCGCGGCCTACTGCGCCGAATGCCACGGCTCTAACGCGGAAGGAACTGACCGCGGCGCCCGCATCACCCCGGACAGCCCGGCAATCTTAAACCGGACTGAAGAACAGTTGATTTCCCTGGTCCAGTTTCATCGGGCCGCCCTCGGGTTGTCACGGCAGCAGGCCGTCGCTCTAGCCGGTTTTTTAAGAGACCACTAGGCGTTGAGGCTGTCGGCGTTTGCGGCGGTGCCGAAATTTATGATAAATTACTTTCGTTAATTTTTATCCACATTTACTGAGGAAGCAGACAGATGAGGTTGCCGAACCGTAACACCGCTCTTCTTTTATTATCCGCTCTACTGATTTTAACGCTGACCGCCGCTGGCTGCGGGCAGACAGCGGCATCCGTCGGGAAAACCCCAGCGCCTTCAACTTCGGCGGTGCTGATGGGGGCTCAGTTATACGCAGCGTCCTGCGCCGAATGTCACGGAGTCAACGGTGAAGGCACCAATAAGGGCAATCCGGTCAACCGCGACTCCGAAGCCAGCGCCGGCCGCACCCAGGCAGAGCTGACCAACCTCATCCAATATCACCGCTCCAGGCTTAACCTGAGCGCCGAACAGGTAACCTCGCTGGCGACTTACCTGAAGCAGGACCTGAAATAAGCCGGGCCTTCAACCAGGGAAAAACTTTAGCCGGCCCCGGCAGGATTACCTGTCGCCCATCTTCTGCCGGCTCCGGTAGCCGCCGCTGTAAGCGCCCAGATCCACCAGTACAGCGATGATCAGCCAGATGAAATCAAAACCCTCCACCCCGCCGCGGAAAACCAGCACGTAAGCCAGTGTGGTCCAGGGCAGCAGGAAGAAGCCTAACAGCGGGATCAGGAAAGTGTCGAAAGCGGCTTGCCAGCGCGCCTGATCAAGCAGCCACCAGATGAGGATAGCGGCTCTGGGACCGATGAGCAAGGCAATTACGGCGGGGCAGCACATTTGACACCTCCATCGAGCGATGGTTTCATTATAATCTCCGGCTGCTGGCCAGACAATAGGATTAGTCCTTTTTATCTCCGATATAACTGAAGGCGATCAGGGCGCCGGAGACAACCGCCACGCCAAGCCCGAAAAACAACGTTCCCTGGGGATCATCCCAGGCCGCCAGGTGCTTCAGGAAAAGGATGCCCATGACCATGATCACCACGCTGGAAAGCTTCACTTTGAGATCGTGCAGGTTTTTGATCACCAGCCAGGCGGGCAGGGTCAGTTCGCCGATAAACAACTCGTAAATGCCGAGGGCGAATATCAGCAGCACGGTGGCGATCAGGAAGATATCCATAAGTTCGATCAGAGGCACGATATCGGCGCCGTCCGTCTTCAGGAAGCTGAACAGCACTTCGACCGAATGTACCAGTCCCCAGATGAAGGCCACCACCGAGGCGAGCAGGGCGGCCGCGGAAGCGACCAAAGTAATATACTTGCTGAATTCGAGCAGCCTTCTCATAAACCCCTTCAATTCGGCAATATTACCCGGCATTATAACAATTTACCGCCCTCGATGCCCTGTTTGGCCGAGAGAACTTCCCGCCATGTACAATGACGTGCTGTAAAAACAGGAAATCAAGACCGATTTGATTAAACAACGCTTTCTAAAGCCAGCCGCCTGGATAATCTCAGCAACTGTGCTCACGCTATTACTAGCCTTTCAGGCGGCCTGTTCCGATCAGCGGGCGGCGCTTCGAGACCAACTGGACCGAACGGCTGCCCGGATTGAAAAAACGGCGCGGCATTACGAAGATCCCGCCAACCTCGGCTGTCTCGGGCCGCTGCTGGTACTGGACAGAAACAGAAATGATCTGTCCGCCGCAGAATCAGCCTGGGCGGCCGGCGACTATGATCAGGCTGAATCTATCATTCAGGCGATTAATGATTCGCTCGACCGGATGACCGGCCAGAGGGGAGATGAATGGATCATTGCCGGCTTTGCCGGACTCAACCTGATGCTGGCGGCGGTGGTGGTGCTGCTCTTCCGTAAACGTGGGCGGCGCCATTTGACTGGCAGCCAGTAAAGTATTAGTATGCTGCCGTGATTCGGAAGCGGCTGGCCGGGACGGTATTTGTCTCTCTAGTCATCTTCATCCTTCTTTTCACCTCCGGGTGCGACAGCCTGAGCAACCCCTTTAAATCCGATGAAACCTCATCGCCTTCAACCACGCCGCCGGTGACCGCGGCCAAACCCAAACCGGTGGTTAAATCGGTTGAAGCGACGACATCGGGCATGGGCGACCACTATTTCGCCATCCTGGAGATCACTATCGACAACCGCGGCACCGACGGCACCGTGGTGGTGACCGCCAGCCTCACCCAGGGCGGGGTAACTCAAACCAACGAGATGATAACCAACCTGAACAAGGATAAAACCCAGGTACTGCGCCTGACTTTCCCCCTCAAATGGAAGGGCGGCGATTGGACCCAGACCGTCGAAGTCACCGTGCCCTGATTCTCTCCGGGCCCGAAGATGATTTGCCCCAAGTTAAGCGATAGGTTACATTGTTAGTATCCTCGTTTTGAGGTAAAAAGTGACCGGGGCTGACCAGACACTGCTTTCCCGCCGCATAGCCGACCTCGGGCTAAAAATCCGCGGCAGCCGGCTGGAACCCTTGCTGGGCCGGCTGCATGCCGAACTCCTGGAAGCAGGCGTCACCGGTTTCCAACCGGAGGCTTATTTTTCCGATGAATGGGGATGCCCCGCCGGGATGCCGGTTATCGGCATCCCTTTTTACCTGGCGAGCAGCGAATTGTGCCGGCTGGAAGGCAGCATGACCGGCATCGAGGCCGAAACCGACGAAGAAATAATGATGTATCTTCGGCACGAGGCCGGGCATGCCTTCAACTACGCCCACCGGCTGTACCGGTACCGCCTCTGGCAGAGGCTTTTCGGCGATTACGGCGAGCCTTACCGCGAAGTTTACCCGGTAGTCCCTTTCAGCCCGGCTTTTGTCCGGCACATCCCCGGCTGGTACGCCCAAAAGCATCCTGACGATGACTTTGCCGAGACTTTCGCCGTGTGGCTGACCCCAGGCGCGGCGTGGCGCGAGGTTTATTCAGGCACCCCGGCGCTTAAAAAGCTGGAATACGCCGAACGGGTGGCGCGGATTTACGGGCCGCGGCTGGTACGATCGCCAGCCGGCAGGCTCGATACCCCGGTCGGCGAATTAACGATGACTCTCGATTCATGGTACCGCAGCTGCGGCGAACACCGGCACGCGCCGGTGGCGACACACCGGATTCTTGACGAGGACCTGCGCCGGGCTTTCCCTGACAGGCGTGGGATCGCGGCATCGGAAGCGGTCGAAGCCAGGCACGGTATTCTGGTGCTTGAAATCAACCGCTGGACCGGCCTGGAACGGCATGTCGCCACCGGCCTGCTGGCCGACCTGACCGCCCGCTGCCAGCGGCTTAACCTCCAGATAGATCAAAGCCGTATCGAAGAGCGGATGACCGGTTTCGCGGTCATGGCGGCAGCCCTGGCGATGAATTTTACCAGCCGGGGCCGGTTCGTTGAAAAAAGCGGCAGGAGAGACAGGCATGGATAAGCTGAAAATCAGCGTCCTGTTCTGGGAAGAACGCAGCCCGGACGAAATCACCCATGACGAGGTGGTTGACCAGGTCTCCGAAGCGCTGCGTGGGGCCGGGCACGAGGTCTCGGCCATAGGGCTATGTGACGACCTGCGGGAACTGCTGGACAAGCTGGATGAATACCGTCCGGATCTGGTTTTCAACCTTTGTGAGCGTTTTGCCGACAACGATAATTTCGAGATGAATGTTACGGCAGTGCTTGAGATGCTGGGGCAACCATTTACCGGCACCGGGCCCCAGGGAATGGCTGCGCGGCAGGATAAGGTGTTGACCAAAAAACTGCTGCAGTTTCACGGCGTGCCCTATCCCAATTACGCGGTTTTCGACCGGCATAACATCGAGTTCGCCGGGAAAATGCACTTCCCGCTGTTCGTTAAACCTCTGAGGGGCGATACTTCGCTCGGCATCGGGGAAGCGTCGCTGGTCACCGAGTATCCAAAGCTGGTGGAGCGGATTGATTTCATCCACAACCAACTGAAAGAACAGGCGCTGGTAGAGGAATATGTCGAAGGCCGGGAGTTTTACGTCGGCGTCCTGGGAAACGACCCACCCGAAGCCCTCCCGCTGATGGAACTGGATTTTTCCAGCCTGCCGCCCGGAACGCCCCGCGTCTTCAGCCGTGCCCTGAAAGACGACTCCGACCCGGACCACCAGTTCATCAACGTCCAGGTAGCCACCGATCTGGCACCGGAAACCCGAGCCCGCATCATCGCCGCCGGCCGCGAGGCGGCCTTCGCATTAAAAGTGCGTGACTACGCCCGAGTCGATATCCGGCTGCCTGCCACCGGGACGCCAGTGGTGGTCGAAGTCAACGCCAACCCGTATCTGGAACGCACCAGCGCCTTTGCCCTGGCGGCTTTGCAGTCCGGACTGGGATTCGCCAGCCTGATTGACCGCATCGTCGAGACAGCCTGGCGGCGGAACGAGCCGACGCCTTTCCTGGAAGGCCTTCAAAAAGCGCGGGCGGAGCGGGCGCAGGCGCGCCGGGCGCTTTCCGCTCTGATTGAAAAATGCGATATCAAACCGGCTTGATAACCCGACGAAGATTGGGGGATAACCGCTCAAGGGGTATAATCAATACCGCAAGGAGGCGCTAAATATGTGCAAAACCTGTCGGACACACCATCCGGAACTATACGCCGATAAGCCGGCCGCCAAACCGGCGCCCGCGAAAAAAGAAGCCGCCGCGGCGCCCGCCCCTAAGAAAAAGTGATCTGCCTTTGACGAGCGGCTATCTTCCGGCCAAAGCCGCCTGCAGCACTTCGCCGGAAGCGGATTTGATGAAAACAACGGCCTGCAGATTGGTCTGGCTGCCGCCGTAGCTTGATTTGACTGAAAATTGTTGACCGGCGCCGGAGCCCAGGCCGCCGATAGCGACCGGGGGAAGAACGTCGCGCACCGTATAGTGGTGCTCGGCGGTGCCTAGGTCTTCATAGAGGACGACATATAGCTTCAGACCAGAAAGCGCCGCTGCCCCGGTATTGGTGACGGCGACAGTCAAGGTAATGCCGCCGGAAAAGCTGACGGCAGCGCTCAGAGCGACAGACGGCGGTGTAGCGAGCGCGGCGACGATTTTGGATGTCTGGGCGTTATAGGCGGACTGTTCGCTGCCCGCGCCGATGGCCGGATTACCGCCGTCGAAATAGATTGAAGGGAAGCCCCTCACGCCGTATTCGGCGGCTTTAGCCTCGGTGGCCGGGGTGGCGTATTTGTCCCCGGAATGGTACTGCAGCACAAGGAGTGTTCCCGGCCCAAGCTCGGCGGCGTGTTTTTCGATCGCTCGCGACGCGAACGGGCAGTAGCCTCACCAGTCCCCGGTGAACATTTCGGCCAGCACAACTCTGGTTTGAGCCGCCGCGGTAGCCGACGGCGGCAGGCTAGCCGTTGGCGATGCCGATGGAGGCTGGGAAGGCGACACGGTAAACGGAGACTCGGTGGCGGGACTTGCTGCCGGGCCGCAGCCCGCGCCGGCGAGGGCGAGAGCGACGACGGCGGCTAACGATAAGACGAATTTCAACACTTCAACCATTCCCTCTCAAACGCCTTACCAATTATATCCCTCGGGTCAATCGCCGACAGGCGATTCGCGATTGCCGGCCGACCTCCAATCAGCGCAGGGCCGCCCGTCGGTATCTAAAATACATAGCTATGGCCGACAACAGAATGATAAGACTGACGAGATTCGCCGCGACGATGACAGGATCCTTCAAATGCCAGCCGTACACACCCCATATCGTGACGCCGACGCAAAACTGGATCAGAGTCAGCAGGCTGATATCCTTTACCGATCTGGTCCGTCTCATTTTAATAATCTGAGGCACAAACCCAAAAGTCGTAAGTACAGCCGCCGCAGCGCCTACCAGATACCACATTCCGGTACTCCTCAACCTGCCGCTGACGGCATGGTTCGACCATATCGCCCGTTTGTGTCATCATTATAGCGAAACGAGCGATTTGAGGCATCGAACAGGGGAACCGAATGGCGAAACTGGTGCTTGACCTGCACGAAATTTATAACCGCGGGGCGGCTATTGAAACGGAGTTGAACCGGATCATCTCCGAAGCGGTAAAAAAGAGGATAGAACTCATCGAGATCATCCCGGGCAAGGGTTCGGGCGCCCTTAAAAAGCATGTTCTCAAGTTTTTAACTCAACCGGGTATAAAGCAGCAGTACCACCGGATTGAGAAGGACGATAAAAATTTCGGACGCATCTTCGTCCACTTCAGGTTTTAGCCCCACGGCGTTGACCCGCGCCCTTATCCGGCATAGAATTGTTCTCAGCAGGGGCGCGGCCATGGTGGAAGCCTGGAGGAGGGCGGACATCGTCTCGCGGCGATGAGCGGAGGCCGGCCGGCCCCTGCCCCATTATTGCCGGAAGGATTAGCCGAATCTCGGAGGTCAGAATGGCTGACGAAATCATCATGTACGGCACCACCTGGTGCCCCGATTGCGTGCGCGCCAAATCAGTCTTCAAACAACTGGGCGTAACCTATAAATGGATTGATATCGCTACCGACGCCGGCGCCGCGGCTGAGGTAGAACGCATCAACAAGGGTTTTAAAAGCGTCCCGACTATCCTCTTCCCGGACGGCGCCGTTCTGGTTGAACCGTCCCGAGTTGAACTCGAAAACAAATTGAGTCAGAAGTAAGACATCGGCACCCATCCCCGGCACAATAAAGCCCAACCCGATTACTTCAATGCTCCGCTTTATATCGGTTTGTGTTTGATACTGGAAAAGCCTGAATGAAAAGAATAACCACCTGGTTCAAGGCCAGTCTTAAAAAGGAATTCCTCGCCGGACTGTTGTTCCTGGTGCCGCTGCTGGCATCGGTCCTGATCCTGATGTGGATGTTCAACACCATCGACGGGATTCTGCAGCCGGTCATCAAGCTGTTCTTCGGCCGGGAGATTGTGGGGCTGGGACTGGCCGGCACCATCGTCCTTATTTGGATCGTGGGGATCATCTGGCACAACGTGGTGGGACGCAGCATACTGAAAACCGCCGACCAGGTTTTTTCCAGGCTGCCCGTATTCTCCCAGATATACACCGGCGCCAAGCAGGTAGTTGACTCGCTGGGCGGCGTCAAACGCAGCGCTTTCAAAGAAGTCGTCATCGTCGACTTCCCCCAGAAAGGGGTGAAGTCGCTGGCCTTCATCACCAACGACATGGAAGACGAAAACGGCAAGAAGATATATGTAGTCTATGTCCCCGGATCTCCCAATCCGACTTCCGGCTTTTTACAGCTGCTGCGGGAGCACCAGATATCCCGCCCGAACATGAGCGTCGACTGCGCCATGAGGATGATCATTTCCTGCGGCATGGTCACGCCTGAAAAATGCCAGGGCGTTGAGTTGGCCGACGGCGCCGATACGGACGGCGGAACACCAGCACCGGCCGATGAGGGGTCGGCTACCGCTTTGTAGTCACCTATACACCTGGCCCGCCAGCCCGCACCACCGTCCTGTCAGCCCCGATAAAAAAACGGGTCGCCGCCTGCTGCAGCCACAACGCCGCGTGGCTTGCCGGCAGCCAGGTTCTCCGCTTGGCAGAACGATGCGTTATCCCGTATCATAGAGACCGGTCTTTTTGCATCGAGGAAGAAATGAACTTATATAGAAAACTGCTGGTCGTGGTGCCTCTGCTGGCGATCCTGACAGTTGGAGGCTGCGGCGACCCCAAACCCACATACGCCACCATCGAGACCAACCTGGGCAGCTTCAAGATAGAACTTTTCACCAAAGACGCGCCCAAGACGGTGGAAAATTTCATCTCCCTGACCGAAAAGGGTTTTTACAACCAGAGCGCGGACAACAAAATCATCTTTCACCGCATCATGAAGGAGTTCATGGTCCAGACCGGCGACCCCGCCGGCACCGGCGCCGGCGGTCCGGGGTACACTTTTGCCGACGAGCTGCCGGTTAAAAGGTCGTACGAACCAGGAATCGTCGCCATGGCCAACCGTGGACCTGACACCAATGGCAGCCAATTTTTCATCTGTACCGGAGCCCAAGCCAAAAACCTGGACCAGAACCCGGCTTATACCCAGTTCGGCATCGTCGTCGAGGGCATGGATGTTGTCCGAGCTATCGCCTCGGTGCCGGTTGTTCTGACCTCGACCGGCGAACTCTCCAAGCCCGTCGATCCGCCCTATATCATCAGGATCACCATCGAAAAAACCTGATTCCAGATTGTTGCCTCAATAAGAAAGGAAATGATGATGCCCGAAGTCAAACGCTGGACCACCGCCCCTTCAATGCAGATCGATCCTAATAAAAAATACACCGCCGCGATCGACACCTCCCTGGGCAGTTTCAAGATCGAACTGCTGGCCAAGGAAAGTCCCAAAACGGTGAACAACTTCGTCTTTCTGGCTGGCGAGGGTTTTTACGACGGCGTTATTTTCCATCGCATCATCGCCCCGTTCATGATCCAGACCGGAGACCCCACCGGCACCGGCGGCGGCGGTCCGGGCTACCGCTTCAATGACGAACTGCCGGCGAAGCATTCCTACGATCCCGGGATAGTAGCCATGGCTAACGCCGGCCCCAATACCAACGGCAGCCAGTTCTTCATCTGCACCGGCCCCCAGGCCCGCGGCTTGAACGGCTGCCCCAACTACACCCAGTTCGGGCGGGTTACCGAAGGTATGGACACGGTTCAGAAGATCGCCGGGGTCAAAGTTAGCCGCTCGCCTCACGGTGAAATGTCCATGCCGCTTGATCCGCCGGTGATCAAAGGAATCTCCATAACCGAGGCCTGATGTCTCCGGAGATACTAGGCGTTTAATAAATGGCCGATAAAACGATCGTGCAGCTGGCAGTTTTCGAGGCTCCGGCGCGGCGCGTTTTTGAAGCGTTGACGGATTCGGCGCAACATTCGGCTTTCACCGGTGCGGTGGCGTCCATCGACGCCCGGCCCGGCGGCAGCTTCAGCGCCTACGACGGCTACATTAGCGGCAAGTTTCTCGAGCTTGAGCCCGGAGCAAGGTACGTCCAACGGTGGCGGGCTTCTGACTGGCCGGAAAGTGTTTTCTCTACCGTTTCGGTAGAGCTTGGTGAAAAAAGAGGCGTGTCCACTCTAAGGTTCACCCAACAGGGCGTGCCTGAGGCCTTCGCCGAGGAGATTGCCCAAGGCTGGCATGATTTCTACTGGGACCGGCTGCGGCTTTACCTGGAAAAATCTCCCGGACGATAGCGCCGCTACCTGTTCCGCCCCTGAGTATTTGCCCTTCAAACGGCGGACACATCAGCGGATATTCCCCGTCAACTTTCCAGAAATGAAAACTTGACATATAATGGTAATGTCATGCTTACCCGGCATAAGGCAGAAACCCAGGCTTCGGGACAGCCGCTAGCCAAAGCGTATGAGTCCGCTTCGGCGATCATCGAAAACGTCGGCAAGGTCATCGTCGGCAAAGCGGAGGCAATCAGGTTGGCGGTAGTTGCCATTCTGGCCGGCGGGCATTTACTCATCGAAGATGCTCCCGGCGTCGGTAAAACGATGCTGGCCCGGTCACTGGCCAGGTCGCTGGAGTGTTCATTCAAGCGCCTCCAGTTCACCCCTGACATGCTTCCCGGGGATATCACTGGCACGACCGTCTATAACCAAAAAAGCGGAGATTTTGAATTCCGCCCGGGACCGGTAATGGCCCAGATCGTGCTGGCTGACGAGATCAACCGAGCCACGCCTAAAGTTCAGTCAGCCCTGCTGGAATGCATGGAGGAGCACCAGATCTCGGTAGACGGCGTAACTCACCGGATGCCAGTGCCCTTCCACGTGCTGGCTACCCAGAACCCGGTGGAATTTGAAGGCACTTTCCCCTTGCCGGAAACCCAGCTCGACCGCTTCCTGCTTCGCCTGTCTTTGGGTTTCCCCGATCCGGCCGGCGAATTGACGATCTTGGAAAACCAGCGCTTCCGTCATCCTATCGAAGACCTGACGCCGGTGGTCCACGCCGAGGCACTCATCGGCCTTCAGGCGGCGGTCAAGGATATTTTCGTAGACCGCCTGGTCAGCCAGTATATTGTCGCCCTGTCCGGCGCTACCAGAAATCACCGGTCGTTGTATCTGGGAGTTTCGCCCAGGGGTTCGCTGGCCCTCTACCGCACCGCCCAGGCACTGGCGCTGGTCAGCGGCCGGGATTATGTCCTGCCTGACGACGTGAAAGCCCTGGCGGTGCCGGTCCTGGCGCATCGGCTGGTCCTTGACTCGTCCGTATCTCACAGGACCTCCAACCGCGATATAGTCACCGAGATAATTAACAGCCTGCCGGTGCCGGGAGCCCTGTCCGGCCGAAACTGATCTGGGTTAGTTGGGGAGGGGGAATGCGCCCACGTATGGGACTTTTGGTCTCTACGCTGATCCTGGCGGGGGCGGTAGCGGTTACCGGCTCCGTGCTGGCGCTGCGCTTGTTCTACGTCTGGCTTTTGATCCTGCTGGCGGGGTGGTTGTGGATTACCCTGTCCATCCGCGGCCTCAAGTTCGAAATGTCTCCCCTGCCGGAACGCGCCAAGGCCGGCACAGCCTTACTACAGGAAGTGTCCGTTTCAGCGGCCGATAAATTGCCGCGTTTCGGGCTGACGCTGCAGGCGTGGACAAATGCCTTCATCGGACCAGCAGCAAATATCGATCTTCCATCCGGCCGGACCGCCCGGTGGCAGGCGAATTATCCTCTGCCGCGCCGCGGCCGCTACGCCCTCGGCCGGATCATGGTGACTGCTTCTGAGCCGTTCGGCCTGCTGAGCCGTAAGACGATAGCCGGAAACGCCTCAACAGTCATCGTCCACCCGGCAGCGGTACCGATGCCGCCGTTCAGTTTACTGGGGCTGGCCGGATCAGGCCTATCCACCAGGATGCCGGAAGCGCTCTCAGCCTCGGCCTCCAGTATCCGGGAATATACCACCGGCGACTCTTTGCGCCACGTCCACTGGAAAAGCACCGCCCATACCGGCAAATACATGGTGAAAACCTTTGACGCCGACCGTTCCCGACACCGCGCTAAAAACTACTGGATCATTCTGGACATGGCCGCCGCGGTACATTCCGGCGAGGCCGCCGAATCAACCGCCGAGTATGCGGTCACACTCGCCGCGTCCCTGGCCAAGAAATACCTGGACGGCGGCTACCGCTTAGGCCTGGTGACAGCAGCCCCCGAATCATTGGTTCTACCAGCCAGCTCCGGCCAAAAGCACCTGACCGACATTCTGGACAGACTGGCGGTCATTGAGCCGAACAGTTCCATCCCTATCGGCGTGCTGATCGCCCGCCACCAGGGCCTATTCGGATCTGACGCCACAGTCGTGGTCATCACCCCCTCGACGTTCAGCGCCATGACCGAGGGCTACCACCAGCTGACTTCACGCGGCGCCACGGCGGCTTTTTTCCTTATCGACGGCACCGGTTTCGGCGGCGTATCACCCGCGGGGGTCGGCCGTTCCCTGATCCAGCTTGGAGCGCCGGTCTACCTGCTGCGCCGCGCCGAGACCTTCCCGCAGTCCCTGCAACAAGCGGCCCGCGGCACCGGCTGGCACGGGGACAGCCGCTCATGAACGCGCCGTCAGCCACCCCTTCTCGGATTGCCTCACTGGCCGTGCTGCTGACTCTGGCGGCGCTGGGAGTAGCCGTCCGGGCACTGGAGGCCGCGCAATGGGTCAGCCCGCAGCCATCGCTGGTGCTTGTGCTGGCGCTGGGCCTGGGCAGCGGGGCCTTGCTGGCCGCCAGCCGCCTCAAAGGTTCCCTGGCTCTCCTGCTGCTCCTCGCCGCGGGCTCGGCTTTGGCAGCCTGGCAGTCGGCAGCTCTCTTCCCAGCCGACGGCGACCAGAGCGCCTGGTCGCGCTGGCTGGAGGCGGTGTCCCGGCCGACGGAAAGCCAGGCTGCTTTCGTCACCTTCCTTTCGGCGGTGAGCTATTTTTCCGGAGCCGCAGGCGCCTGGTTCGTGATTCGCCGGCGCAACGGCTGGCCAGCATTCACCGCTGGCGCCCTGGTTGTCGTACTGAATTTAACAAACCTACCGCCCAGCTTTGATTTCGTCCTGCCCCTTTACCTTACGCTCGGACTGATCCTCTTGGTAGAGACCGGCTGGCGCCGTCTCGTCATCACCCGGGACCGGCAGCGGGCGCGTTTGCTGGTGGGACTGCCTTTATGCCTGGCTATCGTTGCTGGAACCTTCATTCTGCCTCAAACTCCGGCTGAGAAACTCAAGCTTGACCTCGAACTTGACGCGGTATACTCGTCAATCAAACGTAATACCCTGAATATCTTCCAGGCGGTGCCGTCCAAGGTCAAGACAGTCCGGGCCTCGGCCCAGGAGGCGGTGGTTTTTAAGGCACAACCCGAACTGAGTGAGACCGTCAGATTCACCATCAATCTTGCCCAGCCGGGGTATTTCCGGACCCGCTATTATGACGTGTATTCGGCATCCGGTTGGAGCAATAGTCCCCTTTCCGAGGGGGTGATCGGCTCGGGCCAAACCATCGCCGACGCTGTGCCGCTGGCCCGATCGGTAGTAATCAAGTACCGGGTAGAAAACCAGGTCAAGACCGACCTCATCCTGCTGAACGGGCAGCCTTCCAGCCTCAGCATTCCGGCGGCCTCCCGCTGGCTGCCCGCCGCCGGGAACAGCGACATCATGGCCCTGGTATCGCCGCGGCTGCTCCCGGCTTACCAGAGCTACGAGGTAACCGCCCGTCTGCCCCAGGTCACCGCCGCTGAACTGGCCGGGGCAGGCGGCGACTATCCGGAATGGATCACCAACCGCTACCTGCAATTACCCAATAATCTGCCGCCTTCGGTGCGCCTCCTGTCACGCCAGTTGACCTACGGCCGGGAAACCGCATATGCCAAGGTTCAGGCGGTTAAGGACTACCTGTCCAGGCTTGGTTACAATGTCGACGGCGCCGATGTCGTCGATGGCGCCGACGGCGTAGCTTTTTTCCTGTCTGCTAAAACTGGCAACTGTGTCAATTTCGCCTCTGCGCTGGTCGTCCTGCTGCGCGAAGCCGGGGTTCCGGCCCGATTCTGCCAGGGTTACCTGGGAACGGAACTGGACGAGTCCGGTAAAAGCCTGGTTATCAGAGGCCGCGACGCCCATGCCTGGGCGGAGGTCTATTTCCCCGGCTTTGGCTGGATCATGGTCGAGGCTACGCCCGGCCGGCCGGCCGACGGCTTCGAGGCTGACGCGCCGATCATCCCCAACCAGGCGCTCCCGCCGGGTGAAGTCTTTCCGTCAAACCCAGGCAGCCAGGCTGACGACATTCTGCCGACCGATGTCGAGAACAGCGACGCCGGTGATTTGGGTTCATCCCTGCCGCCGCTGTTGATCACTGTTTTGCTTCTTGCCGGCGTGGTCCTGGCGGGCGGGGCCGGAGGTATATTCTACCTGTCCCGGGCCAATGACCCCGGCGGCGCTTACCGCCGATTGGCCATCATAGGCAAGCTGTTCCGGCTGCCGCCATGCCCCGCGGACACGCCCCTGGAGTTTGCCCGCCGTTTGAGCGCCCGCCTGCCTTCGGAGACTGTCGGTATCGATAGTGTCGCCGGGTCATATTCCAGGCTCCGCTACGGGCCGGCCAGGACCCGGTCAGAGCAGGACGACGATGGGTTACGGCACCAGTGGCGGCAGTTGAGCCTGCGCCTTATCCGATACAGGCTCAGACTGGCCAGTCCGGAAACTAACCGTCGCGCTTAACCCGATCCGTCGAGCGCGGCGCGGACTCCGGCGGTGAACTTTTCAAGAGACCCAAGCGATGAGTCTTCTTCGATCAGCTTTAAGAGCTTGCTGCCGATAATAACGCCGTCGGCGTAACGGCTGATTGCCGCCGCCTGTCCCGCCGCCGATACGCCAAAACCCACCGCCAGCGGCAGACTGGCCTGCTGCCGTACCTTCTCGACGAAATCGGGCAGGTACTTTGGTACGTCGTCGCGGGCGCCGGTGACCCCGGCCACCGAGGTCAAATAAATAAAACCGCGCGCTTTCTCAGCTACCTGAGCGATACGCGCGGCGGTCGAGGTCGGCGCCAGGAGATATATCAAATCTATGCCATGTTTTAGGGCTGCCGCATCGAGGTCTCCGGACTCGTCCGGCGGCAGGTCCGGCACGATCAAACCGGAAACGCCGGCGGCGGCCGAGTCACGGCAGAAAAGCTCGATTCCGTAGCTCAAAATGGGGTTGTAATAACCCATGAAGACCAGCGGCACATTCAAACCCCGCCGCCTGAGTTCGGCGGCGGTCTCGATGCAATACGCAGCGGTGACTCCATTCTGCAGCGCCCTGAAACTGGCCGCCTGAATGACCGGCCCATCGCCGATGGGATCGGAAAAGGGAACCCCCAGCTCGATGATATCGCAGCCGGCTCTTTCCAAAACAACCGCCGCTTTTAACGTCGTCTCGATGTCCGGATAGCCAACGGTCAGGTAGCCGATGAGCGCCTTGCGCCCACCGCCGAAAGCCCTGGATATATCACTCATCAGCTCACTCCCATAGCCTTCATCACTATATCCATATCTTTATCCCCGCGGCCGGACAGGCATACAAGGATCGTTTGACTCTTGTCGAGCGCCGCCGCCAGCCTGGCCGCCAGGGCGACGGCGTGCGACGATTCCATAGCCGGCAGTATACCCTCGGTCTCCGACAGCAGCCGGAAGGCGACCAGGGCTTCCTCGTCGGTTACCGCCACGTACTCGGCGCGGCCGGAATCTTTCAAAAAGCTGTGCTCCGGCCCGACGCCGGGGTAGTCCAGGCCGGCGGAGATGCTGTGTGTCTCCGCCACCTGGCCGTAGGCGTCCTGCATCAGGTAGGACCGCGCCCCGTGAAGCACCCCGGGCCGCCCGGCGGAAAGGGTAGCGGCATGTCTGCCGGTACCGATGCCGGAGCCGCCAGCCTCAACGCCGATCAGCTTTACCAACGAGTCGCTGATGAAAGGATAGAACAGGCCGATGGAGTTTGAACCGCCGCCGACACAAGCCACGGCGTAGTCCGGGAGTTTTCCGGTGGCGTCGAGCATTTGCGTCCGGGCCTCGCGCCCGATGATCGACTGGAAGTCCCGTACCATCAGCGGGTATGGGTGCGGGCCTACGACCGAGCCGATCAAGTAATAGCTGTCCTCAGGGTGGGATACCCAGTCTCGCATGGCCTCGTTGATGGCGTCTTTCAGCGTCCGCGACCCGGAAGCCACCGGCCTGACTTCAGCGCCCATCAGGCGCATGCGGAAGACGTTCAACGCCTGGCGCTTGACGTCGTCTTCGCCCATGTAAACAACACAGTCAAGCCCGAGCATGGCGCAGACGGCGGCAGTGGCCACGCCGTGCTGCCCGGCGCCGGTTTCGGCGATAATCCGCTGCTTGCCCAGGTGTTTTGCCAGCAGCCCCTGGCCAAGAGCGTTGTTGATCTTGTGCGAGCCGGTATGGGCTAAATCCTCACGCTTCAAAAAGATTCTAGCCCCGCCACAGCGGCGGGTCAGATTAGCGGCGTAATACAGCGGCGTGGCGCGGCCGGCGTAGTGAGCCAGCAGCCTGCCGAGTTCACTCTGAAAAGAGGGGTCGGTTTTAACCGCTTCGTAACCGGCGGTCAAGTCCGTAAGCGCCGGCACCAGCGTCTCCGGGACATAACGTCCGCCGTAATCCCCAAAATATCCCCTGTTATCAGGCAGCATTCCTAACTCCTTTCAAGCGGGCGTCCGCGGCTTTTACAGCGCGGATGAAGGCCAGGATTTTGGCCGGATCCTTGATGCCGCGGCTCTCGACGCCTGACGACACATCCACCCCCCAGGGATGGTAGCGCAAAATCAGCTCGCCGACATTTTCCGGGGTAAGGCCTCCGGCCACCATCAACGGCAACGAAGGTTCAAGCGCCCCCAAAATGGTCCAGTCGAATTTTTCGCCGGAGCCGCCGTAGGCGTCATCGGCGCGGCGGTCTAACAGGTGGATAGTTCGCGGCCGGGCGGCGGCGATACGGCTCTCGATCTCCTCGGCGCCAGTGTCGCCGCCGATCCGGGTAACCTTGATCAGCGGTCGTTCGATGCGGCGGCAGTAATTCTCGTCCTCATCGCCTGAAAGCTGTACCCGGTCAAGACGGCAATATTCAGCGATGCGGTTAACCTCGTAAGCCGAGGCATTGACGAAGACACCGGCCAGTTTCGGCCGCTTCGGCATGGTAAAAAGATGATGGGTCAACTCCAGAGCCCGTTCCGGCGACAATTTACGGCGGCTCTCGGCGAAGACCAGGCCAATGAAGTCAGCTCCCAGACGGGCGCACAGGCCGACTGTCTCCACATCCGTGATACCACAGATCTTGATGCGCGTCATACTGAAAGCTCCCTAAGTTTGGCGCCGATGTCCGGCGCTGTCATCAGCGCCTCCCCGACCAAGGCAGCGTTGATTCCGAGCGATTGCAGGTACTTTATGTCATCGCGGCTAACAATACCGCTCTCGGAGACGATAATGCGGTCGGCAGGTATCAACCGCCTGAGCCCGCCGGTGGTCGCCAGGTCAACTTTGAAGGTCTTGAGATCGCGGTTGTTGATGCCGATGATTTTTGCGCCACTGGCTACGGCTGCCTCGACTTCGGTCTCGTCATGCGCCTCTATAAGAGCCGCCATACCCAGGCGGCGGGCTAATTCAAGTAATGAGATCAGCTCCGGAACAGTCAAGATGGCGACAATAAGCAGTACCGCATCGGCGCCGCAAGCCCGCGCCTCGTAGAGCTGGTATTCGTCTATGATGAAGTCCTTACACAGAAGCGGCGGATGGCTCATCCCCAGGTAGTCGGCGATAGCTTTCAAATATTCCGACCTGCCCTGGAAGTACTTCTCCTCAGTCAACACCGAGATGGCTGCTGCGCCGCTGCAGGCATATTCCCGGGCAATGACTACAGGATCGAAATCAACCCTGATTACGCCTTTCGACGGCGAGGCTTTTTTTACCTCGGCGATAATTTTCACTCCCCCACCGGCGATGGCGGCGGCGAAATCTTTCGGCGGCGGCTGCTTTTCGACCTCGCTGATAAGCACGTCAAGGGGTATCCGCCGCTTTCGCTCATTGACGGCCGACCGCGTCGCCGCGACAATTTCATCCAGCAGCACGCCTGGCCTCCAGCATCTGCGTCATTTCGACGAATTTTTCAAGTTTGGCGAGCGCCCGTCCGTTGTCGATGGCTTCGGCGGCCATGATGACGCCCTCAGCCATGGTTTTTACTCGATCGGCGACAAGCAGCGCTGCGGCGGCGTTCAAAACGGCGGCGTCACGCAGCGCGCCGGGCGCGCCTTCGAGCAGCCGCAGCATGGCTGCGGCATTCCACCTGGCGTCACCGCCTTTTATCGCGTCAATCGAGTGCCGAGATAGCCCGACATCCTCCGGGGCGACGGTGTAGCGGTTGAGTTCATCGCCGATAAGCTCGCATACTTGAGTCGGTCCGGTGACCGTAAGTTCGTCCAGCCCGTCGCCGTGAACTACCAGGGCATGGGCGCCGCCCAGAGCTCGCAGCGCCGCTGCCATCTTGAGCACCAGGTCATTACCGGGCACGCCGATGACCTGAGCGGTAGCCCCGGCAGGATTGCAAAGCGGCCCCAACAGGTTGAATACGGTGCGGATGCCGATCTCTTTCCGCGGCGGCCCCGCATGTTTCATGGCCGGATGGAACACGGGTGCGAACATAAAAACGATGCCGACACGCTCCAGACATTCCGCAGCCTCCTCGGGCGACAGGTTAATACGAACGCCCAGCGCCTCCAGGACATCGGCCGAACCGCATTTCGACGACATGGCGCGGTTGCCGTGCTTGGCCACCTTGAGGCCGCAGGCGGCGGCTATGATGGCCGCGGCGGTGGAGATATTAAAGGTGCCCGCTCCGTCGCCGCCGGTGCCGCAGGTATCCACGACCGGGCTGGCCGATTTTACCGGCAGCGCCCGGGCCCGCATCGTCCGCGCCAGACCAACCATCTCTTCCACTGTTTCACCCTTGCACCTTAACGCGGTCACAAAAGCGCCGAACTGGGCCGGGGTGGCCACCCCGTCCATGATCTCCCCCATGACGGCCGAGGCTTCATCTGCGGAAAGAGATTTGCCGGATACCAGGTTCTGAATCGCTTCCTTAATCATCGTCCGACCCCGTTCAAGAAATTTCTAAGCAGTTCTTTGCCGTATTGCGACATGAAAGACTCCGGGTGGAATTGGACGCCCTGGACGGGGAATTTCCGGTGCCGCAGCCCCATGATTTCACCATCGGCTGTCCAGGCAGTCACCTCCAGGCAATCAGGCAGGGAGTCCCTGGCCACCGCTAGCGAATGATAGCGGACGGCGGTGAAAGGCGACGGAATACCCTTAAAGATACCCTTCCCGGTGTGTTCTATGGCAGACGTCTTGCCATGCATTACCGATTTGGCCCTGATGACGTCGCCGCCGTAAACGTGGCCCAGGCACTGATGCCCCAGGCAGACTCCCAGCACCGGCAGGTTCGGCCCGAAATACCGGATGACCTCGTTGGAGATGCCGGCGCGTTCCGGCGATGACGGCCCTGGCGAGACAACAATGCGTTCAGGTTTAAGCGCCTCAATGCCGGGGATATCGACCTCGTCGTTACGCCGGACGCAGACGTCGGCGCCAAGTTCGCACAAGTACTGGAAGAGGTTATAGGTGAATGAGTCGTAATTATCTATAAGCAGTATCATCCAGTCCCCCCTAGACTCCAGCCTCAGCCCGTTCGACGGCTTTAAACAGCGCCTGGGCTTTGCTCAGGGTCTCGAAATACTCCGACTCCGGATTGGAGTCATAGACGATGCCGGCGCCGGCCTGGACGTAAATCCTGCCGCGGGCGGCAACCATAGTACGGATGGCGATGGCCATGTCCATGCTGCCGCTATAGCTGAAGTAACCGACTGCCCCGGCGTAAGGGCCGCGCCGCTCCGGCTCATGCTCGGCGATAAGCTGCATGGCGCGAACCTTCGGCGCGCCGGAGACAGTACCGGCGGGGAAGGTCGCCCGCAACGCGTCGCCGGCGGAAAGCCCGGGCCGCAGCCTGCCCTTGACATGGCTGACCAGGTGCATAACGTGGGAATACCTCTCGACGTTCATCAGATCGGACACTTCCACCGAGCCGGGCATCGAAACGCGGCCGATGTCGTTGCGGCCGAGGTCCACCAGCATAATGTGCTCGGCGCGTTCCTTGGGATCGGCTTTGAGTTCAGCTTCGAGCGCCAGGTCCTCTTCGGGGGTCATCCCCCGCCTCCGGGTGCCGGCCAGCGGCCGGGTGATTACCTCGCCCCCCTCAACGCGGACGAGTATCTCAGGCGAAGCGCCGATGATCTGAAAGTCCTGGAAATCCAGGTAGAACATATAGGGTGACGGGTTGATGCTCCTGAGAGCGCGGTAGATGTCGAAAGGCAAAGCCCCGGTGACCCTGGACAAGCGCTGAGACAACACCACCTGGATGGCTTCGCCGGCGGCGATGGCCTCTTTTATATCGGCGACGCTGGCTTCAAACGACTGTCGGCTGACCGAAGAAATGAAGGCGGACGCAACCTTCGGGACCACCCGGGTTGCCCGAGGCGGCAAAGGTCCTGCCAGGCGGCGGCATAGTTCGTCGATTCGGGCGATGGCCTCAGAATATGCGGCATCGAGGTCGCCATCCAGCGGCATCAGCGAGACCACCCGGATGCGGTGGGAGACGTGGTCGAAAACCAGAAAGGTCTCGGTAAGCATGAAGACGGCTTCCGGCAAGCCGAGGGAATCAGTCCCGGGCGGCGGCAGCTTCTCGAACTTGCCCGCCGCCTCATACGAGAGATAGCCCACAGCGCCGCCGCAGAAGCGAGGCAAGTCCGGCTGGCCAGCCAGTTTCCGGCCCGCCAAAGCGGCCTCGACGGACTTGATCGAGTCCCCCGCCGAGCCGAACGGAGTGACCAGGAGCTGTCTGGGTTCAGTGCCGATGAAGGAGTAGCGGGCCATGCGCTGGCCGCCTTCGACGCTCTCAAGGAGGAAGGAAGGCCCGCCGCGGGAAATTTTAAGAAAGGCGGAAACCGGGGTCTCAAGATCCGCCATGAGGTCGCGGGAGACGGCGGCGAGGTTTCCCTCACCGGTCAAGTTTCGTATTTGTTCCAGGGTCGGCGTGTACATCGTGCCTCCGCAAAATTAAAAAAACCTTCGCCCCTAGGGGCGAAGGTCAAAATACTTCGCGGTGCCACCCTGGTTCGGCTCAAAAGCCCTGCGGCTCAAGAACCATCTTTTGTCGGGTACGGTTACTAAAACGATACCCTGGGCCGGTTAACGGCGCCCTTCCCGGCGGAGCCTACTTGCAAAGCTTTCGGTCCGCAGCTTCCCAGTCCATTCAACGCCCGCGCAACTGCCGGCTCACACCTTACCCGGCTCTCTGAAGTCCGCCTGACGCTTACTCGTCTGGATCAACGCTTTTGAGTTGTTAAATTGCTTTTCAAAATACAGCATAAGGCAAACGGTTGTCAAACCGGGCTGCCGGCGAGGATGACAGCGCCGCGGCGATGGGTTAAGATTCACCTGGAAAATTTTACAAAGGACAGATATGTGACAGTCGAACCCGCCATCCGCCGGGCCGTAAGCAAGGATATCCCTGTAATCGTCCGCTACAATATGGCTCTGGCGGCGGAAACCGAAAAGCGGCATCTCGACCAAGCCACCATAACCGCGGGTGTAACCGCTTTTTTAGAACACCCGGAGTACGGCTTCTATATCATTGCCGAGGCAGGCGGCGAGCCGGTGGCCCAGACGATGATCACATACGAGTGGAGCGACTGGCGCAACGGCGTCATCTGGTGGATCCAGAGCGTTTATGTCAGCGCCGCCTGGCGGCGCCTCGGTCTGTACCGTAAGCTTTATCAGCACGTCAAGGAACTGGCGGCGCGGGATGGCGGGGTAAAGGAGTTGCGGCTGTATGTTGACCAGGATAATACCGCCGCGCGGCAAACCTATCAGGCGCTCGGCATGATGCCGAGCCGTTATCTTTTATACGAAGCCGATATCTGATCCGCTGCCCCGCGGGAAGCCCGGTCCAGCCCTTCGAGCAATCCGGGGAGATGGCCGCCGGCAAAAACCATCCAGGCCAAGCCGACGCCGGAGAGGAAACGTTCGCTCAGGCCGATGAACGTGTCCTCGTGGATCGGCAGAACCTGCCAGGCAACCACAGCCCCGATCACCGCCATAATCCTGGCCAGATTGCCCACCGCGGCGGCGTCAGGAAACCCCCGGACAGATCTGGCCAGAACCAATCCGGTAACCGGAAACAACACCGCCAGCAGGATTACCGCGGCCACGTGGATGCCCCCGGCGACGGTGGTCACGGCCGTTCCGGGGTCGGTATTGAAAATGATGATCACGCCAAAACAGACTGTGCTGGCGGCAAACAGCCCGCCGGAGACCAGCAGCCCCCGGTACCGCCTGCCGGCGTCGGAGGAAATCATCAGACCAGCCAGGAATGCGTTAGCTATGCCTGCCGCGGCCATGCCCCACTCCTCCAGCCAGCCGTTGGGCAGCAGCACCAGATCACTGATGGATTCACGCAGGGGATCATATCCGGGATTAAGGGAAATGGCGATGACATCGCTGGTAATCATGATGACCGCCGCCGCGCCGCAAATAAACGGCAGGGCAGGCGCGATAACCAGATAAAACCGGCGCCGGGTCATGGAGAGGATTATACACCCGGGGCTGGTGTGCCGTTAGACCGCTGAAGCAGCAGCCGAGGATCCGCCGCCGGCGTCTCTGAACTGCAGCCAGGCCAGGCGTTCAACATCCTCCCGGCGGAAGCGCCGGTCGCCTCTCGGGGAGATGCGCCAGCACTCTATCCTGCCTTCATCCCCCCAGCGCCGCAGCGTATCCGGGGACACCTTAAGCAATTCGGATGCATCCCGGGTGCTAAGCAGCCTGTGGCCATCGAGGGTTGGTGTCCTATTCATCACTCACTGTAACGGACGGCGGCCAAAAACGTCAGGACATTAGCGTTCAGTAAAAATAAATATTGACATTGTGTATAGTTTATTTTACACTATGTATAGTTATATTTACTATGGAGGAGAGAATTGAGCGCTGACAGTTTTAAGAAATTGATGAGCATCATCGCCTTAGGGCTGGGGGCGTTGATCGCTTTCGCTATCGTCGCCGAGCTGCCGGTGTGGGTGCCGCTCCTGGCGGTGACGCTGGCGCTGGCCGCCGCCAATATCTTCCGCCGCGGGGTTAAAGAGGTGTTGGCTGATGAACGCAGCCGCCGTGTCGACGAGAAGGCTACGGTCTTAACCTACCGCGTCTTCACCACCGTGACCGCGGTTGGTGTCCTTTTAGCGATGATGCTGCGCAGCAGCCTGCCGGAGTGGACTTTCATCGCCGGTCAAGCCGTGGCCTTTGCCCTTTGCGCTCTGATGCTGCTGCATCTGGCAGTCATCAGGTATTATTCGGGGAAATTGTAGCCCGATGCGCAATACACTTAAAGTTTACCGGGCGATGCATGATCTGACCCAGGAAGCTCTGGCTGAAAAACTGGGGGTAACGCGGCAGACGATCATCTCCATCGAAAGCGGCCGCTACGACCCTTCTCTGGGGCTGGCGTTCAAGATTGCCGGGTTGTTCAAGGTGAAGATCGAAGACGTCTTTTCCAGGGAAGATGCCGATTAGCGGGCGCCGAAGGGGATGCCATAAAAGCCGTTCGGGTCCTGGAAAATGGGCAGTTCCGGCGGGTTAAAGGTGAATAATATCATCGCCGACCCGAGGGCGATGATCATGACCAGCCCCACCCAATTCATGTAACCGGGGAGCTTGCCCGACGTAAGTATCTTGTAGCTGACTAATTGGCCGACAGCGACTGCCGCGGCGAAAATCAAAATATCGACGATGAGGACTTCTTCCCCGGTGATCGAGGTGTAGCCATAGAATATGAGCGCTGTGACAGTTGGGATAAGATAAACGGCAACGGTCTTGGCGATCAGGATATTATTGACCTCGCCCCGTATAAAGCGATATTCGATGGCCGCCCAGAGCACCATTGGCCAGAAACCCTGCTTGAAATGTTCCCAGACACTTTCATTGACGGAGGCAAAGGCGCCGACCAGCGGCGATTCTCCAGACCACTCAAAGACAAAATGCAGCAGCGCGCCGAGGCTGAAGACGAAGAAGATGCCGAGGAGTTCCCATCTAAGGATACGATTCATGTTTTTGGATAACTAGTGGATATGCAGCACCTTGGACAGAAATGCCCGTGACCTCTCCTCTTTGGGGTTGGTGAAGAATTCTTTAGGCGAGGCCATCTCCACAATCCGGCCTTCGTCCATGAAGATCATACGGTCGGCGGCGGCGCGGGCAAAGCCCATCTCGTGGGACACCACCACCATGGTCATGCCTTCTGCGGCCAGGGCGGCCATGACATCGAGGACCTCTTTAATCATTTCCGGGTCAAGGGCTGAAGTCGGCTCATCGAAGAGCATGATTTTGGGGTTCATCGCCAGCGCCCGGGCGATAGCCACCCGCTGCTGCTGGCCGCCGGAAAGCTGTCCCGGGAAGGCGCCTTCCTTCTCCGGTATGCCCACCTTTTTCAAGAGCTGGCGCGCCGTCTCAACGGCTTCTTCCCTGGAGCGCTTGCGCACCTGGCACTGGGCAAGCACCAGGTTATCCAGCACCGAGAGGTGGGAAAAAAGATTGAACTGCTGGAAGACCATGCCCACCTCGCGACGGACGGCGTTGATGTTCTCGGTGGTATCCAGCGGAATGCCGTCGACGATAATCTTACCGGAGTTGTATTCTTCCAGCCTGTTGATGCAGCGGAGGAGAGTCGATTTACCCGAACCGGACGGGCCGATGATGACAACGACTTCGCCCTTCTCGATGTTGAGGCTGACGCCGCGCAGAGCATGCACCCGACCGAAGCGCTTGTGGACGTCTTCTATCTGGATGATCGGCTCAGCCATTTATCGCTCGTACCTTGTCTTTTTCTCGATGAAGGAGACTATTCGCGCGGCGAACAGGGTCATGATGAGGTAAAGCAAGGCCACCATCGTCCAGGTCTCGATGGGATTAAAATTGGCAGCCATGAACTCCCGGCCGCGGCGGGTCAGGTCAGCGACGGCGACTACGGAAACCAGCGACGAATCTTTAAGCAGGGCGATGAATTCGTTGCCCATTGGCGGCAGGATGACGCGGAAGGCCTGCGGCAGCACCACGAAGCGCATCGCCTGGAAATGGCTCATGCCCAGGGAGCGGGCGGCTTCCATCTGTCCCTTTGGAATGCTTTGGATGCCGGCGCGGACAATCTCTGACATGTAGGCGCCGTAACAGACGGTGATGGCAATAATGGCAGTGACAATCGGATTGGCCTGGTAACCGGCAAGAACGGAAATGTTCAGCCACTCGCCGACTTTCTGGATCACCACCGGCGAGGCAAAATACCAGCCTATGAGCTGTACCAGGAGCGGGATGCCGCGGATGACCTCGACATAGAGAGAACTGATACCGAAAAGTATCTTATTCTTCGACAGCCGGCCCAGGCCGCCAAACAGCCCGGCGACAAGCATCAGGACATATGATGTCACTGTAACCAGGATGGTGACGGCAATCCCGTCGCGGGCAAAAACGACGAGATCGCGAAAGGGATCCGGCCGGGCAATCACCAGCAACAGGATTAGGCCAGCCACCCCTGCCACCAGCCACCACCAGGGGTCCTGACGGATGTTGACTTCACCGCCGGTGATGAATTTAAGCTCTTCTTCCGGCGGGATTACCGGTTTCTGGTCTTTCATCATTAAGCTGACCAATCAACTCTGTGTTTACCGCGGTTTGCACGGCGCTAATAAAGAGAGGGTGCTTTTCAGCACCCTCTCGATTCTGCTTTAGCCGACCAGCCATTTCTGAATAAGTTGGTCGATGATGCCATCGGCCTTGGCTTTGGCCAAGCCTTCGTTGATCTTGTTCAGGACGTCGGTCTTGCCTTTTGCCACAGCGATGCCGTATTCCTCGGAAGACAGGATGCCGCCAACCGTCTTGAGCTGCCCGGCGTTCTTTTTGACGTAGCCGTCGGCAACCGGGGTATCGCACACCAGTGCGTCGATCTGGTTGGTCAAAAGGGCGGCAAACGCCAGACCGATCTCGTCATAACCGACCTTGGTCACGCCAGTCATCGCCGAAACTTCATCATCGCCGGTAGTACCGGTCTGAACGCCCACTTTGCCCGAGATGTTGTTAGCCCCGGTGATGGTGGTGTTATTGGCGCGGACGACGATGATCTGGCCGGCGTTGAAGTAAGCGTTGGAGAAGTTCATTTTCTCCAAGCGGTCCGGCTTGATGGTGATGGATGAAATAGCGGCATCGTAGGTGCCCTGGGCCATGCCGGCCAGCAGGGAATCCCATTCAACGTTTTTGTATTCGATTTGCAGGCCGGCGCGTTCGGCGATGGCATTCATCAGGTCGATGTCGAAACCGACAATCTTGCCGCTGGCGGTATCAACGTACTCAAACGGCGCCCATGTGGCATCGGTGGCGACCACGATCTTCAGCGGTCCGGCTGAAGTGGTGGGATTGGTGCTGCTGTCACCGCAGCCAGGCAGCGCCAGGCCGAAGACGGCAACGAGGGCGACCAGGATCCAGAGGAATTTTTTCATGCCTTGTCTCCTATCTTGAGATTTGAATGCCCAAGTTTACAGCATCGGTTGTCGGGATGTCCAAAAATCACCCATTTGCGCCGGCATCGCGCCTTACGGCATAATGCCTCATCGAATGTTTATCTTCATCGCCGCCGCCGCAGCTGTTTATCTCATAATCTGGGTTATCGCCGGAGTATACCGGCATCTGCAGTAACTATCCTAGCCGCCGGAGCATCTTGTTTGAAAATTCTCCTGGTTAATCCCGCCCGGAAACACCTGGCCACCTTCGGCCATCACAGCGTTTTCCCCAACAGCCTGCTTTATATTGCGGCTGTGCTGGAGAAAGCCGGCCACGACGTGCGCATCTATGACAACCAAGTAGACCTGCGCGAGCCGAAAGACTTCACCGCCTGGGCGCCCCAACTGGTCGGCTTCTCCGTTCTTTCCGGGCCTAACATCGCCGAGGCCATCCAGCAGACCAGGGAGTTCAAGGCGCTGCTGCCCGGGGTGAAGACCGTTTGGGGCAACGTCCACCCCAGCGTTCTGCCGCAACAGACCGCCGCCGAGGATTACATTGACTACCTGTGTATCGGCGCCGGGGAATACCTGATGGTCGAGCTGGCAAATCACCTCGAGACCGGGGCGCCGCCAATCGACAGGATCAAAGGACTCGTTTGGAAGAACAACGGCAACATTGTAATAAATGAACCGAGCGAGTTCATCAAGAACCTCGACGAGCTGCCGGACCCGGCCTGGCACCTGATTGACGTGCCCAAATACTGGGAAAAATCCTTGAACACATCCCGCGGTTGCCCGTCAAAATGCACCTTCTGCTACTCGCCGCTGTTCTACAAGGGTTACTCCGGCGACCTTTCCGCCGAGCGCATCGTCTCACAGATAGAGCACCTTTATCGCACCTACGGCGTGAAGTTCATGCGCTTCTTCGAGGATACGTTCACCTGCAATCGCGACCGGCTGCGGAAGTTCTGCGAGCTGATGATCGAACGCAAGGTGCCGGTACAGTGGGACTGCGACTCCCGCATCGGCCTGTCTGACGAGGACATCGGGCTGATGTCGAAAGCCGGCTGTTTAAGCGTCGGCTTAGGGATAGAAAGCGGCTCGCCGCGCGTCATCAAGTTCATTAAGAAGGGTATCACCGTCAAGGCGGTGGAGGAGACTATCCAGCGCCTGGCCCGGCATAAAATCATGCCCCGTTTATATTTCATTGCCGAACTGCCCACCGAGACCGTCGAGGAGTTCCAGGAGACGCAGAACCTGATCAAACGTTTGGACAAGCCTCCCTACCAGTACATGCCCTACATGCCATTCCCGGCTACGGTGCTTTACGATTACATCATCAAAGAAGGCCTGATCCAGAAACCGAAACACCTTGCTGAGTGGGCCGGGGTGCTAACACTGAGATCGATGAACCCCAGCTACCTCAAAGTGCCGCCGGAGATGCTGGATAAAGCCCTGGACGACCTGCGGGACATGTATTTCCTTCGCCCGCTTCGCTTCGCCCTGCGCCACATGCCGCTCTACTTCACCCGCTTGGCGCCGACGCCCGGCAACCTGCTGAAAGGCTTGAAGCGTTTCTGGCTGTATTTCAGCACGCGGCCGCTGCCGGAGGGCAGAATCCGGGGACAGCTGCGATGATTGCGGACCTTCAACGATGCGCGTCCTGTTAGTCAACCCCGCCAAGCGCTTCAAAGGCTTCCTGGGCAAAACCAGGTCGCTGCAGCCGACGGTGCTGCCCAATTCACTCCTCTATATCGGCGCGGTGCTGGAGTGCGGCGGCCACCAGGTCATGATCTGGGACCAGCAGGTAGATGATCGCAAGCCCACCGATTTCTTCGCCGCCTTCAATCCCCAAATAGTCGGCTTCTCCGTCTCTGTCGGCGGCATCATTTACGAAGCCATCGAGCAGTCGAAGGAATTTACGCGCCTCGATCCCTCGATTAAAATCGTCTGGGGCAACGTCCACCCCTCGATGCTGCCGGAACAGACGCTGGCCGAGGATTACGTTGACTTCGTGGTCATCGGCCCCGGCGAATACACCATGCTGGAATTGGCAAACCACCTTGAAAAAGGCACACCAGTAGCCCTCGCCGACATCCGTGGCCTCGCCTTCAAGCAAGATGGCAAGGTAGTCGTCAACCCCGACCGTCCCTTCATCCAGAACCTCGACGAGCTGCCGGACCCTGCGTGGCACCTGGTGCCCATGGAGGACTACTGGGAGAAGTCCCTCAACACCTCGCGCGGCTGCCCATCAAAGTGCATCTTCTGCTACAACCCGCCGTTCCATAAAGGCCAGCTCGGCGAGTTTTCCGCGGAGCGCATCGTGTCTCAGATGGAGACGCTTAAGAACCGCTATAGCGTGACCCTGTTCCGCTTCTTCGAGGATGACTTCTGCCACAACCGGCCGCGGCTGCACCGCTTCTGCAATCTGGTCATCGAGAAAAAGATGAAGATCCGCTGGGACTGCGACGCCCGCGCCGGCCTGACTGAGGAAGACGTCAGCCTGATGAAGAGAAGCGGCTGCGCCTCGGTAGGCTTCGGCGTGGAAAGCGGTTCGCCGCGGCTGTTGAAATTCATTCGCAAGACGGCCAAACTCGAGGACATCAAGCAGACGTTCAAACTCCTGGTCAAGTACAAGATCCTGCCCAAGCTGTACCTCATCTCGGAGCTGCCGACCGAGACCGTCGCGGACTTCGAAGCCACCAGGACCCTCATCAAGGAACTCGGCAACCCGCCGTACCAATACGTTTCCTTCCTGCCGTACCCCGGCACCGAACTCTATAATTACTGCGTCGCCCGCGGCCTGCAGCCCCCGAAAACAACCGAGGAATGGGCGGCTTTCATCTCCCAGCCGGACTGCGGCATCCGATGGTCGGAAGTACCCAAAGAAATGACCGCCGAATTCAAGCAAAAGCTGGTAAAATATTACTTCTGGCGGCGGACCTTCTTCGCGCTGCGGCACGGTATGTTCTCTTTTTACATCCCGGTCAATCCCAGCCCGAAGGAATTTTTCCGCGTCATACGCTTCTGGTGGCGCTACTACGTCACCCGCCCGATAACGGGACACTAATAAACTGAGAATCAAGATGGACAAAACAAAAACCGAAAACTGCGCCGCCGACACAGGCCTGCCGGCGTCTAAAATTACATACCGTGAGCCGCTGGGCGACTTCCACGGCGTTAAGGCTGAGATCGTCGGCCACTGCGTCTGGGACTACCCGGCCAACACCCTGGCCCTCCGCCTGCCGCAGCCCAAGTGGGTGCTGTGCGCCTACCAGGGCTACCGCAAGGTGACCTCCGTCCTCAACTGCTTCCACCCGCCGGAGTCCTGGCACGCCGTGGACAACACCGACCGAACCTACTGGGAATACACCCGCTGGATCCACCGGGAGATGCTCAACCAGGTAGCCCCCGGTGAAAAGACGGCTCTACTCTTCACCGGCGTGGATATGCACAAACACGTCATGGCGGAAGAAACCTACGAGGAGTTGTGGGTTCAGGCCTGGGTTACCGCCGGGGTCAAGACCAATGCCCTGCGGATTGGCCGGGACGCCGCCTACGGCATCGAACGCAAGGGGTTGTGGCAGCCGTTCGACCACAAGTCCCCGCCCCAGCCCGGCACCATCAACATCATCGTCCTGACGTCATCCGACCTCGGTCAGGCGGCCATGGCTTCCAGCTTCATCACCATCACCGAGGCCAAGACCGCCGCCCTGCAAGACCTGGACATCCGCAGTTCGTACAATTCCAAGCTCCAGGCCACTGGCACCAGCACCGACCAGGTCTGCATCGTGCCGGGCAACGGCGACCGCTGCTTCTATGTCTCGGGTCAGGTCAAGCTCGGCGAGATGATCGCCCGGGCCGTCACCCGCGGCGTCACGGAGGCCATCAACAAGGTGCGGGGGGAGGGGTAAAACCCCTCGTAATGATAAGCTGATTGTATGAAAATCCCAGAAACCGAAGATGGAATAATTCCGGCATTACTGCAAATTGCCCCCAAATTCAGTGAACAATGGAAGGAACACCTAGATTGGTGGGGCGATGAGACCGACCGTGGGATATACAATGATATCGCTGCCTTTGCTCATTTCGTTGTTGATACCGCCGAGAATGACAAATCATGGATGCCAGAACTTTTCCAGCTAATAGAGATGATGATCACAAACGGTAATGAGCATGTCAAAGAACTAGCGATTATCGGTATCCTCGAAGATATCCAGACTATCTCAAGCTGGAGGCCGCACAAGGGGGAAATATTCCTTCAGTGGTTGGGTCCTGAATCCAAGGTGAATTGGGACAAACTTAATAAATTATGGTCCAAATACGGAAACCTGATGGATATAGTTCGAGCGGAGAATGAAAATAAATAATGCTCGGCGCCGTCACAGGGGATATCATCGGTTCGGTGTATGAGTTCAACAACACTCATCGCTATGACTTTGAGCTTTTCACTCCCCACTCCACCTTCACCGATGATACCGTCCTGACCGTGGCTGTCGCGGACTGCATCCTGCACGGCAAAGATTATGCCCGCACCATCTGGGAATACGGCAACCGATACCCCGATGCGGGCTACGGCACCCGATTCCAGAACTGGCTCGGCTCCAAAGACCTGACGCCCTACAACTCCTTCGGCAACGGGTCGGCCATGCGCGTTTCACCCGTTGGCTTTGCCTTTGACACCCTGGAGGCGACCCTGGCCGAGGCCCGCCGCAGCGCGGAGGTCACCCATAACCATCCGGAAGGCATCAAGGGCGCCCAGGCCGTCGCCGCCGCCATTTTCCTCGCCCGCCGCGGCGAGTCCAAGCCGCGGATCAAGGACTACATCACCTCGACGTTCGGCTATAACCTAAAACGGACGCTCGACGAGATACGGCCCAACTACACGTTCGACGAGACGTGCCAGGGCTCGGTGCCGGAGGCGATAATCGCCTTCCTGGAATCAACGGACTTCGAGGACGCCATCCGCAAGGCCGTGGCCCTCGGCGGCGATTCGGATACTATCGCCTGCATCACCGGCAGCATCGGCCAGGCTTTCTACGTCGGCGTGCCGTCCCACATCGTCACCGAGGTGCGCAAGCGCCTCGACCCGCCGCTCCTGGCTATCATCGACGAGTTTACCGAAAAATATCGCCTTTAACCCTCTTGCCTGAGCCTGCCGAAGGGTGAATAGGCTATAATGGACTCATGAAAAACCGCGGCGGGAAACTCCTTACCAAGTCCAAGTTTATGGCCGGCCTCCAGTGCCCGCGCTACCTCTGGATTTATGTCAACGAGCCCTCCCGGATCCCGCAGCCCGACCTGGTCACCCAGCACACCTTCGACCAGGGGCATGAGGTCGGCGAGATCGCCAAGAAGCTGTTCCCCGGCGGTCTGGACATGTCCGGCTTCGGCTTCAGGGAAATGCTGTCCGAGACCTCGGCGCGTCTGGCTGACCGGAAACCTATCTTCGAAGCCGCCTTCCAGTGCGGCCAGCTTTACGCCCGGATAGACATCTTGAACCCCTCCGGCGGCGGCTGGGATATCGTCGAGGTTAAAAGCTCCACCGACGTCAAAGACGAAAACATCGCCGACGTGGCCTTTCAGCGTTACGTCGTCGAGCGCTGCGGCCTGACCGTCGGCCGCTGCCGCCTTATCCATATCAACCGCGACTACGTCCGGCAGGGCGAGATCGACCCATCCGGCCTGCTGCTGTCCGAGGACATCACCGAGCGAGTTTTCGAGGTCTCGGGCGGCATGGCCGACATGGTGGAAAACATGCTGGAGACCATCGCCGGCGACTGCCCGGATTCGGTCATCGGCCGGCTATGCGATTCTCCCTACGGCTGCCCGCTGAAAGATGAGTGCTGGGCAAATATGCCGCAGCACCCGGTGACCGGTCTCTACCGCATCGGGGCCAGGTCAGATGACCTGCTCAAACTCGGCGTGACTGCCATCGCCGACATCCCGGCCGATTTTATGTTGAACGAGAAGCAGTCCATCCAGAAGACCTGCGTGGAATGCGGCCAACCCCACGTGCAATCAAGCGAGATTAACAAATTCCTGTCAGGTCTGGAATACCCTCACTTTTACCTGGACTTCGAAACCTTTTCTACGGCTATTCCGATGTTCGACGGCACCAGGCCGTACCAGCATATCCCTTTCCAGTACTCGCTGCATACCGTCGCCGCTCCGGGTGAGGAGGCGGAACACCGCTACTTTCTCTACCAGGGCAGCGGTGACCCGCGCCCGGAGTTCGTCGGCGCGCTAAAACGGGACCTTGGCGAGGACGGCACCATCATCGTCTACAACCAGGGCTTCGAGGAAGGCGTCCTCAAAAAGCTGGCAGAGGCTTACCCGGACTATGCCGACTGGATCAAGGATGCCCTTTCCCGCATGGCTGACCTGCTCATCCCCTTCCGCAACTTCCATTACTATCACCCGGCCCAGGGCGGCAGCGCCTCCTTGAAGCAGGTGCTGCCGGCGCTTACCGGCATCAGCTATGATAACCTGGAAATCTGCGACGGCCAGGTGGCCTCACTGAAATATTTCTTCGCCGCTTACGGCGGCCTGCCGGAGGCTGAACGCCGGAAGGTGTTCTCCGGTCTGCTGGAGTACTGCGGCCAGGATACCTGGGGCATGGTGCGCATCGTCGGGCGGCTGCGGGAGATATCCGGTGGCTAAAAAAGTCCGCCGGGCTTCAACCGGTAGCGCCTGGGCGCCCCAGGCTGTGCCGTCGCTCGACCTTCACGCTCTGACCGTCGTTGAAGCTCTGCCTGAAGTGGATGTGTTCCTCCATGACTGCTTCCGCGCCGGCTATCACCGGGTGCGGGTGGTCCACGGCAAAGGCACCGGGGTGCTCAAGGCCGAAGTTACCCGCTACCTCTCCACCCATCCCCTCGTCATCGGGTATCGGGCTTTAGACGTCTATCACGGGGGCACCGGCGCCACCGAAGTTGATTTAAGCGATAAATAAAAGAGCAGGGGCGCTAACCGCGCCCCTGCTGAAAACCGGACTTCGGCAATTACGCTGCCGCGGCCACCGGCGCGGCCTCGGCGACTCTGACCGTCCTGGCGGTTGATGTCAGGAACTCGATGATGGCGTCATTCGCATTGAGGTGCGGCGGCTTGAGGTGCGCCAGTTCGGCCCCGGCGGCCTGCTGCTTCATCTTGTAGAGCTTGAACGCCCCGTGCGGCAGCACTGTGGCCTCGATCGGCCGCAGGCCGGTGAATTCCTCCAGCTCGGCATAGGGCGTGTCCAGCTGCTTTAACTCGGCATGAACGGCATCGGCGATCTGGGCGGCACTGCGGCTTTCGTTTTTCTTGAGTTCTATGTAGATCCGCAGCTCGGGTTTGCCGGCGACCACCTCTTTGCGGGCCGTCCACTCTTCGTATTCGACCCCGGAATTCTCCAGCGCCTTCCAGATGACCTTTTCGGATAATCGGGTGAAACCGGCGATATCGATCTGATCGTCGACGCGAGTAAGAAAGCGCATCTGCGGAATATCGATGTCCAGCTTATCGTTGCGCATGGATGTGATCTGCACCAGGTGCCCCAGGCGGTAGCGGACAAAGGCGCCGCCGTGCAGGTTGGTGATGACCAGTTCGTAATTGCCCGGTTTGAGTTCGTCCATGAGGAACGTCTGCGGCTGATAGGCCGGATCCTGCCAGCACTTGACCGCCTCGGCCTCCGGGATGAACTCAAAGAAATTGAGGTGCGGGATGAAGGTCATGCCCTGGTGATCCCAGGTCTGCATGGCGATCACCGGAGCTTCGGTGCAGCCGTGGAAGTCCAGCGGGTACTGGCCCCACATTTCCTTGATCTTGTCGCGGAAGACTTCGCCGTCAATGCCGTAGGTGATGAGGCCCTTGAGCTTCCACAGGTCGCGCGGCAGCATCTTGCGGCCGGCCAGCCGGGCTGCCAGCTTACCCTTGACCAGCCTGGCCAGCGTCTTCGGCTTCTTGACCAGTTTCTTGATGTCTACAGACCCGCCGTTATGCTTAAACCGTTCGCCGATGGCGTAGGCCACGCTGGACATGGACAGGACATAGTCCATGCCGCGGTCCAGGCCCATTTTGAAACCGGTGTTGATGCGGTCCTCAAATGAGGCCTGCTCTGCTTCCGAAACCGGGGGAAGGAAATCGAACATTTCATGAGGAAAGACCCGGGTCATCGTGCCGGTGGCGTAGGGGGGCGGGGCCATGCCGTACAGCACCCGGTCGCCGGGGCGGATTTTGACGTCGCGCCGTTTGGTGGCCGATGAAAAAAACGACAGGGCAAAGACCAGGGCTTCGGTTTCGTCAAGCATCCGGGCCGTCACCGGCGCCCAGCGGTAGGAGTACTCGGCGCTTTTGCCGGAAGTGTACTGCCACAGGATAGGCTTCCGCGGCAGCACTTCCCAGCGGCGCTTTAACAAGTAAGGCGCGTAGTCTTCATAGGAAGTCAACGGCACCGTCTTGCGGAACTCCTCTACCGTGGTCGGGTTGGCGCCTTTTAGAATGCCGCGTCCCAGCTGGCAGTTCTTCAGCAGTTCCAACTGTTCTAAAAGCAGCCGCTTTTGAACGTTCATGAACTCCGGCAGCGACAGGTCGATGAAGCCGCAGCAGCGGTCCCACATTTCTTCGTATTTACCCTGGCGGAATAGCTCTGATAACTGGCTCACCTGGTTATACCTCCGAATATTTTTTCTGTTTCAAGCCTTCGATGAAGGCGGACAGGCTGTTGCGGTTCGGCAGGAGCATCGGGGTGGACTTCTGGTAAGCGGCGTAGCCCGGGAACATCTTCGGGAAGATCTTCCGGTCTTGGAACCATACCAGAGCGGCTGAAAATAGCGTCCAGACAGCGCCGGCCTGGGCGGCCGATACCGAGCGTGATCCCAGTGCCAGGCCGGCCATAGTCAGGGCAAAGAAAAGAAGCCAGGGGTGGCGGACCAGGCGGTAGACGCCGCCGGTGACCAGCTGCCCGCTCGTCCCCGGGGCGATGTAAGTCTTACCAGCCGGCAGAGCGACGTACAGGGCATTTACCATGCCCGCCGATGCCGCCGCCGCCAGGCTCCAGCCGGCAACGGACAGCCACAGCGGCAGGTTGAATTTGACCTCATCAAGGGCTGCCGCGGTCGCCGCCACAATTATCATCGTGGTGCCGGAGACCGACAGGAACGGCTTAAGCAGAGGCAGCCGCCTCATGGAAGCAAAGTCCATAAGGTGCATCAGGAGGAACCCGGCGGCGCCCAAAAGGATGTAATTCATAGTACTTTCGCCGGATACTATGACACCCTCGCCGGGAGGTTGGAAGGTATAAAGTACTAGAACAATGTTCTAGTCAAAGCTGGCTCACGAATAAAAAAATTCTCCCCCGGGTTGGGGGAGAGTACTTTGGGTTATGTCCGCGGCCGGCGGTCCGGCTGTGCCGGGGGCTACTTCCATTTGATCTTGACTTCGCGCCCTTCTTCAGGAATGTCCTTATCGGCTTCCTTATCCAGACCGGCCATCTTGCTGGTTATCTCTTTCAAGTCGATCGGCCCGTCTTTGCCCAGTTCCAAGCCGTAGCCGATGAAGAAGTCAACAAAACTCTTGAGCAGCTTCTTGGTGTCTTCCTGGAAACCGGCCATCTCGTCTTTGAGGGCGTACTTGTAGCTCTCTTTGTTGAGCATCTTGGCGAATTCGGCCTTCAGGGCGTCAAGGTCGGCGCGGGAAACGCCTCCGGCGGCAGCCGCCTGGCCTTTCAACTGGTTTTCAATCAGGAAGTCGATGAACTCGGCCTGGGGCAGATCGCCACGGTTGTCGTCGATTTTCTTTACCAGTTCAGCTGGCAAGATGAGCATGCGCTTTTCGGTCATACGGGCTCCTGTTTAGGGCGTGTCTTCGCCGTCGTCTTTGAGATTGAGGGTGTCGAGGATCTCGTCAATGTGCCGCAGCAGAGTCAGCCCCTTCTTAGTCACCCGGTAAGCGACTGAAGGATTGCCCAGCTTTACTTTGTCGATGAGTTCCCGCTCAACCATGAAGTTCAGGTATTTCTGAAGCTGAAAATAGCTCATGTTGACGGAATACATGATCTCCGTCTTGCCTGCTTCACCCAGCCGCAGCATGTCGGCGATGATCTCTATGCTGGACCGTCGGCGGTCTAATCTCATCTCTGTCAGATTCTCAGTTTGTCAGTACTTTAGGCTTAACTTCAGGTTATCTTTTATGAAGATAGTACTATTATACTACCCAAGTCAAGAGTTCTGGTGTACAATGTCCGCAATGTATCAGTTCGGCATAGGAGACCGGCATGAGGGCTGACGAACTTCTAAGGGCAATGGTCAAGGCTGGAGCCTCGGACATGCACCTCAAGGTGCCCAATCCGCCCGTATTCCGTATCGACGGCGTATTAAAAAGGCAGTCCCAGTACGCCTGCGTCACCCCCGGTGATATGGAGCGGCTGTTCCGGGAAATGACCAATCCGCAGCAGCAGGAGACTTTCCTTAGTACCAAGGAACTAGACTTCGCCATCTCGGTGCCCGACGTCTCCCGTTTCAGGGTTAACATCCTGTACCAGCGCGGCAGCATCTCCATCTGCGTGCGCATGGTCCCCTTCCAAATAATGACCATAGATATGCTCAACCAGCCGGCTACTTTCAAGAGCCTTATCATGAAGCCGCGCGGCATGATCCTGGTCACCGGCCCCACCGGCTCCGGCAAATCAACCACCATGGCCGCCATGCTGCAGCACCTGAATGAGAACCGCCACTCCAGCGTCATCACCATTGAGGATCCCATCGAATATGTCTTCCAGGACAATAAGTGCATCATCGCCCAGCGAGAACTGGGCGGCGATACCGCGTCATACCCTATCGCCCTGCGGCATGCCCTGCGCCACGACCCGGACGTCATCGTCGTGGGCGAAATCCGCGACGTCGAAAGCCTGACCACCGCCATCGCCGCCGCCGAGACCGGCCACCTGGTGCTGGGAACTTTGCACACTATCAACGCCGTCCAGACGGTCGACCGTGTCATTGACATGTACCCGCCGGGTCAGCAGCACCAGATCCGGCTGCAATTGTCGCAGGTGCTGGAGGCCGTCATTTCCCAGACTCTGGTTATCCGGGCCAACGGCCGGGGCCGGGTAGGCGTCTATGAAATACTGCTGGCCACGACCGCCGTGCGCAACCTGGTCCGCGAAGGTAAAACTTTCGAACTCCAATCCATTATGCAGCTCAACCGCCAGATGGGCATGCAGACACTGGACCAACACCTGGCCGAACTGGCGGCCAACGGGGTAATCTCCAAGGACGAAGCCCTGATGAAATCGGACAACCCGGACCGGCTGGAGCGCCTCATCGAAGAGGCCAAGCGCAATGTCCGCGGTCCTGACCCGTTCAAGCGCTGAACCGCCTGCCAGTTTTGGAATGGACACCCTCGGCTCAGGTCATGGTCCCCGGACGGGTAGAAACGTTCCGAACCGGCCTGAGTATAGTAAATAAGTACCATTTTACCCGGTCTTACGATGGTTTACGTTGACATCCAAACTGGCGACAGCCATAATGTGGCAACAAACGGTATTTTCTTCCGGAGCCGGTAACGATTGAATATCTGGGCCGCTATACCGCTGGCCGCATGCCTCGCCTACCTGCTTCTGCTGCTTTTAGTCCTGCCCAACGCTCAGCAACGGGTCAGCCGCTACCTGGCTTATTTTTTGGCGGCGGCTTCGGTGTGGGGCTTCTGCTCCTTCATGATTCACCTGGATGCCCCGGCATCGGAGACATTGCTGTGGAACAACCTGCTGGCGGTCAGCCTTGTCTGGGCGCTGGTCGCCTATTTTCATTTCGTCCGCGTCTATGTCTATGACAAAGCAGGCCCCGGCCTGGTGGCGGCTTACAGCGTGCTGGCTGTTGTCGCCGGGCTGGCCGCCGCCGGGCAACTGGTTGAATCCGCCCGTGTCGAGGATGGCATCGTTTACTCGGAAATCGGGGCGCCGGTTTACCTCATCGCCGCCGCCAGCGCGGTCATGGCCGGACTCATCGCCGCCGGCTTGCTGCGAAAGTACCGCTCCCTAGCGCCGGGACTCGAAAGGCAGAGTGTCTTGTTCCTGCTCGGCGGACTCCTCATTACCGTTACCGCCGGTTTCTCTAATCTCAGCGGCGATCCCAATATTTCCGGACTGCCGATCGACCAGCTCGCCAGCTTCATCAACGCCGCCTTTATCGGGTTAATTGTCTCCCGCTTCCGCTTCGTCAACCTCAAATTCCGCGATCCGCACCGGGGATTGACCTACGTGCTTATAGTCCCCGCCGTGGTCATTTCGCTGGCCGGTATTATTTCGGTGACCTTCGGCATTAACGGCGCCGTGCCGGAAATCGGACGCTTCAACGGCTGGGCAGTCATCCCGCTGGTGGCCAGCGTGGTATATATCATCCTTTTATTTATGGTCGTCCAGGATTCGGAGCGCCGCGCCAACCGCTTCTTCGCCTATTTTCTCGGCGTCGGCGCTCTCTGGAGTTTCAGTTCCTTCATGCTGGTATTCAATTCAGCGGCCAGCCCTGGATACCTTCAGTTCTGGAACGAGATGGTAGTCGTCGCTATCGCCTGGGTCAGCATCGCCTATTTTCATTTCGTACGGGCTTACAACAACAAGAGCGGCGGCATCTGGATCTGGATCGGCTATATCTTTACACTTGTCCTCCTCGGACTGGCGCTGGCAGGCGAAGTGGTCAGCAACGTCCGGCTGGTGGACGGCTATCTGTTTCACGACATCCGGCCGTGGGACCTAATCGTCGGCGGCTTCATAGCCCCGTTCATCGCCGCCGGCATGGTCATGCTGATCCGCCGTTACCGCGCCTCGACTGACCCGGTGGACCGCAACCGAACCATTTATCTCATCATCGGCTCCGGCGCGCTGATCCTGTTCAGCTACGTCACCCCGTTCACGCCGGCTCTGGCTGGACTGACCACCGACCACCTGGGCAATATCGCCAACGCCGGTCTCATCGCCTATGCCATGTCCCGATACCATTTGTTCGACATCAAGCTGGTCGCCCGCCGCGGCCTGACTTTAATCGCCCTGGTGGCTGCCATCGGCGCCGGTTACGGCGGGCTGGTCTTCATCGTCTCCCGACTGTTCCCCGGCGCCCCCAACTCCACCATTGTTCTCATCGCCGGGATTGCTGTCACCATGCTGGCGCTGTCCGGCCGATCGCTGGCCCATTTTATCTCGGTTTCAATCGATCGGCTGTTTTACAGGGACACTTACCGCCACCGTCTTGAGCTGTTGAATTTTTCTACCAAAATGAGCCACATTCTCAACCTGGACGAGCTGTCCCAGGCTCTCCTGCCACCCCTGACCAAAGCCCTGGGCATCACCCATGCCGCCCTGCTTTTCCAGGACAACAGCGCCGCCGATTTCACCGTCCAGTACACCTTCCCGGACAATCATGAACTGCGCGGGACGCTACGCCTACCGGTCGATAATCCCATCATCGAATGGATGGACCGCGAAGGCCGCCCCCTGGCGCCGTCGCAGGTCGAGTCCATCCCGGAGTTCAAAGGCCTGTGGCAGACTGAGCGCGAACAGCTTACCGGCGCCAACCTGGCCCTGCTCCATCCTATCAAGAGCCGCGGCAAGCTCATCGGCCTGATCGCCGTCGGTCAGAAGAAACGCGGCGGCATCTACAACACCGAGGACCTGGAACTCATCTCCAGGATCGCCTCTCAGGCCGGGGTAATCATCGAGAATGCCCAGCTTTATGTTCAGGCGACTACCCGCGCCAACACCGACGAGCTCACCGGCCTGTACAACCACCGCCACTTCCACGAGCGGATAGAACAGGAGATCGCCCGAGGTAGCCGCTTCGGCATCTCTTTCTCGCTCATCATCCTCGACCTCGACCTGTTCAAAGTATACAACGACATCTACGGCCATTTGGCCGGCGATCAACTGCTCAGAAAGGTCGGCAAGATCATTCAGAGTTCCGTCAGGTCTATTGATCTGTCTTTCCGCTACGGCGGCGAGGAATTCGCCATCATCCTGCCTGAAACCCGGATCGAAGACGCCTACCGGGTGGCGGAACGGTTAAGAAAAACGGTTGAGGCTAAATCCAGCTTCCGGGAGATGCCGGTGACCGCTTCTCTGGGCGTGGCTACCTGGCCGTCGGACGGGGTGATGAAGGAAGAGGTCATTCACCGCGCGGATATAGCCCTCTACCGCGCCAAGCAGACCGGGCGCAACCGCACCTGTCTGGCTTCTGAGGTCCAGCAGCCTGTGGCTCAACCGGCCGCGGCCGCAGTTGAAGGGGATTCCCAACCCAAAGCCCTGTCGATCATTTATGCTCTGGCTGCCACCGTTGACGCTAAAGACCACTATACCTACGGCCACTCGCGCAAAGTTTCAGAATACGCCGTCGCCCTGGCTGAAGCATTGCGGCTGGGGCAGGAAACAATTCATACCATCCGCGCCGCCGGCCTGCTGCATGACATCGGCAAAATCGGCGTGCCGGACTCGATCCTGACCAAACCGGGGGCGCTGGAGCAGAAAGAATGGGAACCTATCCGCACTCACCCGGAACTCGGCGTTGAAATACTGCGCCACGTCACCGATCTGTCCCAATGCCTGCCGGCTATCATGCATCACCATGAAAACTGGGATGGCACCGGCTATCCTCAGGGACTCAAAGGTCCCGCCATACCCTTGGAGGCGCGCATACTGTCCGTGGCGGATGCCTACGACGCCATCACCTCCCCCCGACCTTACCGCAACCAGCTGGCGTTAAAGGACGCCCTGACAGAACTCCGCCGCTGCGCCGGCACTCAATTCGACCCGAGCCTCATCCCGGTCTTTTGCGAGTTGATGCAGCCGGGAGCCGGCGCCGTTCCCGGGGTCGAACGCCGTGCCGATTATCGGCCGTCTACCGAAGCCGGGCCTCAATAACAGAAATCCCCGCCGGGTGCCCGGCGGGGATTTCAGCGATAACTGGCCGAGATTCTATTGCGCCGGGCGTCCGGTCACGAACGACAGGCTGAAATCGATGGACTTGGCAGAATGGGTAATGGCGCCGACCGAAATGACATCAACGCCGGTTTCAGCCACCGCCCGAACGTTATCCAGAGTAATGCCGCCTGAGGCTTCCAGCTTGATTGACGCCGGTACCATTTTGACCGCCTTTTTCATGTCCTCAACGGACATATTGTCGAGCATGATGATATCCGCTCCGCCGGAAATAGCCTGCTGCAACTGGTCCAGATTCTGAACCTCGATCTCGACTTTCATACCCCGCCCCCCCTGTTTGGCTTTGGCGATGGCATCGGCTATAGAGATGCCGCGGGCAGAGAGGGCTGTCAGGTGATTGTCTTTAATCAGGAGGCCGCTGGCCAGGTCCGGCCGGTGGTTCTGACCGCCGGCGGCGTAGACGGCGTATTTTTCCAGCAGGCGCAGGCCGGGCAGCGTCTTACGGGTATCGGAAATCTTGACATCCAGCCCTTTAACCTTTTCGATGTAAGCCGCGGTTGCCGTGGCGATGCCTGAGAGGTGAGACAGGATGTTTAAGGCCACCCGTTCCGTCTTCAGGATGCTGCTGACCCGGCCAGTGACCAGCAGCACCACATCCCCCGGCTTGACCCTGCCGCCGTCGGGCACGTTGACTTTGATCTGAAGCGTATTGTCCACTTTAAGGAAAGCGATGCGGATGATTTCAGCGCCGCAGACCATCGCCGCCTCCCGGGCGATGATGCCGGCGGTGCCGCCGAGGCTCGGCGGAATAACCAGTTCGGTAGTTTTGTCGCCGCGCCCGAGATCCTCGGATAGCGCAGTGTCGATGATCTGCTCTATTTGAACCTGGGTTGCCATTGTTACCTCCTTACCCGATGCCGATGAGTATGTGCCGGCGCCATTTTTCTGATGTCCAGGGGAAATCGGCGCGGTAGTGCGCCCCGCGGCTTTCTTCGCGGTACAGTGCCGCCTCAGCCAGCAGCCGGCCGCAGATTATCAGGTTGCGCAGTTCTTGTGATTCCCGGTCAACCGGTTGACCCGCAGCCGCCTGCCATGCTGCCAGGGTGGCCGCCAGTTCTTTGAGACCCGCGCCGTCCCTGACAATGCCGCCGTACCGCCACATCAAGTCCTGCAGCCGGCTTTTGTCAGGTAGTGATGTTACCTTATTAAGCTCGGCCGGGGCAAGCCTTCGGCGCTGCGCCGGGGTCATGCCAGCCGCCCTGCCGGCGCGGCCCGTATGCTCGACGATGCGGTGACAGAATACCAGGACCTCAAGAAGGGAATTGGAGGCGAGGCGATTGGCGCCGTGAACGCCGGTGCAGGACACTTCGCCGGCGGCGTATAAGCCCGGCAGGGAAGACGCCCCCCAGGCGTCCACCCTGACGCCGCCAATCATGTAATGAGCCGCCGGGGCCACCGGTATCAAGTCCCGGGTGATATCCAACCCGTATTCGCGGCACTGGCGGTAGATTTGCGGAAAGCGGGTCAGCACCAGCGCCGCCGGAAGGTGGCTGAGATCAAGAAACACGCTTGGCGCCGCGGTCCGGGTCATTTCAGACACGATCGCGCGGGAGACGATGTCGCGCGGGGCAAGTTCAGCCTTCTCATGATAATCGGTCATAAAGCGCCGGCCGTCGACGTTGCGCAGCAGACCGCCCTCCCCGCGGACCGATTCGGAGATAAGAAAAGGCGGCGCCCCGGCCAGTTTCAAAGCGGTGGGATGGAACTGGAAAAATTCCATGTCCATGACATCGGCTCCGGCGCGGTAGGCCAGGGCGACACCATCGCCGGTAGCTACTACCGGATTGGTGGTCAACGAAAATAGCTGGCCGGCGCCGCCCGAAGCCAGGATAAGGTGCCGGCAGGTGCAGGTCTCAAATTTCCTGGTGAGCGCCGACAGCGTCTTCAAGCCGGCTGCCCGGCCGCCTTCAACCAGGATCTCGGTGACCAGGGTGTGCTCGGCTACCCGAATCCCGGCGGTCCGCACCCTGGCAGACAGCGTTTCTTCAATGTGTCGGCCGGTGGCGTCGCCGCCGGCATGGAGAATTCGAGGCACGCTGTGAGCCGCTTCGAGGGTCAAAGCAACCTCTCCCTCGACGGTGTCGAACGGCACGCCCATCTCTATAAGATCCCTGATCCGCAGCGGCGCTTCCTCGGCCAGGATATGCACCATCGCCTCGTCGGACAGCCCGGCGCCGGCGCTGACCGTATCCTTAAAGTGGAGAGCGGCTGAATCGCCGGGGCCGATGGCGGCGGCAATGCCCCCCTGGGCATAACGAGTGTTGCATTCTTCGATGCTCCCCTTGGTGACGATCAGCACGCTGCCGCGGCGGTGAGCCAACAGGGCGCTGTACAGTCCGGCGATGCCGGAACCGACGATGATGAAGTCGTATGACGCCAATAGGCCTCCGTTGGGCTGCCTGAAAAGGCGGCGGTTATGGCTGAGCGGTTTCCTCTTCCTGCTGCTTCATAGCGATGCCGCCACGGACCAGGCGCAGCAGGTTTCCGGATTCGGTTTTGATAACTACGCTCTTCTCGTCGATGGCTTCGATCACCCCGAAGATGCCGCCGATAGTTATTACTTTATCGCCGCGCTTGAGTTCGGACAACATCTGCTGTTGAGATTTCTGACGCTTCTGCTGCGGCCGGATGATCAAAAAATAAAACATGATGAACATCAATACCATGAAGCCGATTAAGGTCACTGTGTCGTTGGTCATTTATTCTCCTTGCAGTATTAAGGCCGGATCTCAGCCGGCTCCGCCGCCTCGCCGCGAAGCGACCAGGGCCCGGCGCCGGTGATCCTCACATTTACAATTTGCCCTTTGAGATCCGCTTTGCCCTTGAAGAACACCAGTTTACCACGCCGTTCCCGGCCTCGCCACTGTGTATTATGCAAGTCCTCGACCAGCACCTCGACGGTCTGCCCGATGCAGGCTTCGTTTATCTGCCGGGCGATGCTCTCCTGGAGGACTTCGAGTTCGGCCAGCCGCCGCCCTTTCTCCATTTTACACACATCGTCGGGGTATTTTTCAGCCGCTTCGGTGCCCGGCCGCGGCGAGTATGCCGCCAGATGGACTGCATCGAACCTGAGTTCTTCCAGCAGCCTGCGGGTATTGCTGAACTGTTCCGCAGTTTCGCCGGGGAAGCCGACGATGATGTCGGTGGTCAGGCCAGCTACCGGCACCGCCTGCCGGATAGCGGCTGCGAGGCGTTTGTATTCACCGATAGTATAGCCGCGGCGCATGCGCTCAAGGACAGCGTCATCGCCGGCCTGCGCCGGCAAATTCAACGAAGGGCATACTTTTGAAAGGGTTGACATCGCTTCGATGAGCCGCTGGCTCATATCCTTGGGATGATTGGTCAGGAAACGGATACGGCACAGCCCGCTGACTGCATCCACCGCCGCCAGGAGATCGGCCAGATCCGGAGTCCCTTCCAGGTCGTGGCCCCAGGCATTGACGTTTTGCCCCAGCAGCGTCACCTCGCGGGCGCCGCGGCGTACCAGTTCCCTGACTTCAGCAACGATGGTTTCAAGCGACCGCGACCTCTCCCGGCCGCGCCGGTAAGGCACAATACAATAGGAACAGAAGTTGTCGCAGCCCTGAATAATAGGCACGTACTCGGCCACCGCTGGAGACGCCGGCAGTATGTCCGCTGGTAGTTCGTCGAGGAAATCCGGCAGCGATCCGGCACTGAAGAAGTGGTCTACCATGGGGTACTTTTTTTTCATTGCCGGGAGATTGTCTTCGACCATACACCCGGTCAAGACGACCCTGAGCGACGGCCGGCGCTGCTTCATCCGCCGCAGCAGCGCCAGGCGGTTAGTGATCCGGTCTTCGGCGCTGCCGCGCACGGCACAGCTTACCAACAGTACCAGATCAGCCGCTTCAGCTGTCCCGACAGGGAAAAAGTCTTTCTGCGCCAGCAGGCACTCCAACCTCTCGGCCTCGGCCTGGTTCATCTGGCAACCGATGGTGAAGATATGATAGCTAGGCATAAGGAATCATAAAGCTGTCGGTCATAGGCTGAGATAAGTCCCCGGTCTGAATCCTACTCAATCCGTTATCTGCAAGGTGAATATTTATATCTACACTATAACCGTAAACGCCTTTAGCACGGTACCGGTTAACGGGAACTTGTGAGACAGACCAACCGTCATTATAGACGTCGAACCGGCCGGCGACAATCCGGTAAAAAGCAAACGCCCTGCTCCGCCGGAGCAGGGCGTTTGCTCAGGGAGGGCGAAAGTTTATGATTTGACCGGGGTTTTTGACCTGGAGATAAACGAAGCGAAATCGAACACCGTTTTCGAATCAGGAAGTTCGGTATCCTCGGCTGAATCGTCGCTATCAGTTTCTTCCTGCGCCGCGGCTTTGGCAGATTCGGCAGCCGCTTTCACTGCGGGCATTTCGCTCATCTTATGCTTCTCGGTCTCCTCCGGCATCCCGGCGATACCCGGGAAAAGGTGCTGCGGGAAGCTTTCTGCTTCAATCTGCCAGTTCAGAATCAACTCATCAGCTATAGCCTGAGCTTTCTTTTCAGTCTGGACCGCCATCGCCCGCCGGATCTTCTCGGTAATAGCGGAACAAATTTCGTCGGCTACCCGGGCACCTTCATCACGGACGTTACGCTGCAGATCGGCCAGAATCCCTTGAAGGCGGTTGCGGTATTCTTTCATTGCCGCTTCCGACGCCCGTTGGGCTTCTAAACGCGCTTGAGAGGCTATCTGCTCGATCATCGAAGGCCCGTTTTTGATCGCGGCTTCAATACCCGCAGGTTTAATAGCTTCGGCGACTTCAGGACCGCCAACCGCCTTAACAACCTCATCGACGTTTAGGTCTTCAGTCTCTTCTTCAGTTTGCTTAGGCGCCGCTTGGGTGGAAGATTGCATCAGTTCGGTTACGTCTATCTTAGCCGGAGGCCGGACCACTTCAACAGCCTCGAGTTCTTCCTCTTTGGCGTCTTCAACTTTTTCAGCATTTTTCTTAACCATACCTTACTCCAACAAACTTTCTGTCACCGTCTCTATCCTAGCCCCCAACCAGAAATGTCACAATCCCCCTTTAGTACCGAATACGGCAGAAAATAGTACCGGAAACCGAATTGGCTGTTGATCCAATGAAAAACCCGATGGAGGCATGGATACTGAAACACATTCAAGTAGGAATGGCCGATGACATCGAGGCGTACTGGCGGAGGGAGGGAGATTCGAACTCCCGACCCCGGTTACCCGAGGCAAGCGCTTAGCAGGCGCCCGCACTAGACCACTATGCGATCCCTCCGGGAAAGGCAAGAACTGTAATATACCACACGGGCTGGGGCGCCTCAACCGGCAGGAGGTCAGGGTTGTCGCCAGGGGCCGCCGGAGCGCGCCTGCGGCGCCTCGCTTTCGGAGTCGGACTCATCTCAGCCTTGCCGCTGTTTGGCCATCCAGAAAAGGATATTGCCGATGACTCCGGTCACCAGCGCTGCCACGAATAAAGCCACTGAATCGCCGGCGATAACTGCGGCAAACATGCAGATAATCGCCGCCACAATCAGGATCAAGCCGCAAACCCTCATGAAAACCATAGAAAGCGCCTCCTCTCCGGGGCGGTTGTACCGCAGTACTTCGTCCCGGGTACCCTATGATATAATAAACGAACGTTGACTGACCACGCTGGAGGTACCCCGCTGGAAACCATTGAGATCGCCCGCCGCATCGCCGATATCGCCTCTGAAAAACAGGGGGCCGATATCGTCGTTACCGACGTACGCGGCCTGTCGCCTATCACTGACTACCAGGTAGTGCTCTCCGCCGACAATACCCGCCTGGCGCGAGCAATCCTGGATGAAGTCTCGGACAAGCTCAAAAAAGAAAGCGTCCGCCCGCTGCACACCGAAGGTCTCGGACCGGACCAGGACTGGCTGATCGTTGATTACGGCCCGGTGATGATGCATGTCTTCACTCCGGAGAAGCGAGCCCTATATGATTTCGACCGGCTGTGGCCGCAGGCGAAAACCGTCCTGGCTCTTCAATAACCGCCCCCGGCGCTAACGCGGTTTCGCCGGATCCAGCATGTCCAGCACCTTGACCGCCGTCACTCTGACGGCGTAGGCACATTCGGCTACCGGCTGCAGACAAGCCACGCCGTCATGGTTGTCGATGGTCGGCCAATTGCGGCAGGTCTGCGGTCTGATGTTATAGATGCGACACCGCCCGTTGCGTGGATTCCACCAGCGGCACGGGTGAGCATCTTTGATCCACCAGACGCCCTCCCTGAAGACAAAGAGGTCGGCTTTCTTCTGCTTCAACTCCCGGCTGATACGCTCGGCGTCCTCCGCGGAGACAATAATGCCCGAGGTCTGGGAGCAGCACCAGCCGCAGCCGGCGCAACCCTCCTTGAGGCGCTTCATCATCGCCTTGGAATCCTCGCCGACGACATCGACAAAAGCGATCATCTCACTCAGCCGGTCATCGGGCATTTTGCCAAATGCTTCCGGAAACTTGGCCCGCAGCAGCGCCGCCACTGCGCCGATAAACCGCTGGTATTTTTCCCCGTGGCGCTTGCGCTTCTGCTCGATGAGCGCCAGCACCGGAGCCAGATTAAATTCGCTTGCCTTATTCTCAGGACTCATGCGACGATGCCTTCCGCCCTGTTGGTGATTCGCGTATTCACTCGGGCACGATAAAGTTAATGGCCTGCGGCCGCACCAGGATGGTGACCGGAGTCGGACCGATAATATCGCCGTCGCCCTGGACCGCCATCCTCGGCTCGCTGGCAATCCGAATTGCCTTCCCTTCACCGATAAGCCTGATGGCGCGCTTTTTTCGCCGCAGCAGCACGTCCAGGACAGCCCCGGCGACAGTGGTCGGAGATAGCCGGGACAACCCCAGCACCTCCACTTTGCCGTCGTCGATGCGCGAGCCTTCGTGGAGGTGGTACTGCGGCGTCGCCAGCACGCCGTTGTTGGTAACGTGGATCTCGACCGCCCGGGTAGCCGAAGGCCGCCCGTCGATAGTGACCTCGTAATCCTGCGGCGAGGTCTTCAGCGTCGCCCTGGCCACGCCGACAACGTAAGAAGCCATGCCCAGCGCCGCTTTTTCTTTATCGTCCAGACAGTCCAGCGAAGCCGCAGACAGCCCTGTCGAGACATTCAGTAGATACAATCTGCCGTCGACATCCATGCCGTCAACCGCTTTAGTCCGGTTCGATAAGGCGGCCAGCCTGACCGCCCGGCCGGTGGTCAGCGGCACCCTGAGCAACCGCGCCAGGGTGTTGGCTGTACCGGCCGGAATGATAGCCAGCCGGTGCGGATGGCCGTATAAAAAAGAGGCCACCCGGCTGACTGTGCCGTCGCCGCCCACCGCTATGAAGTCGCGGTAGCCGGAGCCGAGCGCCCAATCCATCTCCGCCGCCAGTTGCGCCGCGTCTTCGATAAAATGAAACCGCAGCGGGATGCCCGCCCTGCTGAAGGTGCGGTCTAACTGGCGGCAGACACCGGGGCGGAAGCCGCCGGCTTTTTTAGACACCAGCGCCAGGTAGCCTTTACCGTTCATCTCTTCGGATGATTATAGCAGCGTTCCGGTCTCCGGCTAAAAAGCGGAGGAAGCCCGCCGCTTCCTCCGCCGAGATTCTTTCAGCGAGAGATAATTTCTTCGGGTTTGAAATACAGGCTGATCTCGATCGCCGCCGATTCCGGGGAATCAGAGCCGTGAACGGCGTTGCGCTCGATGCTCTCGGCAAAATCCTTGCGGATGGTGCCCGGCTCGGCGTTGACCGGGTTGGTGGCACCCATTGCCTTGCGCACTTTGGCCACCGCGCCTTCGCCCTCAAAGACCGCGGCCACCACCGGCCCGGAGGTGATAAAACCAACCACGCCGGCAAAAAAGGGCTTGGCCCGGTGCGCCTCGTAGTGCTTTTCCGCTAAAGCTCTGGGTATCTGCAGCATCTTGACCGCCACCAACTTGGCTCCGGTAGCCTCCAGCCTCGCCAGGATGGCGCCGGAACAGCCTTTAGCCACGGCGTCGGGTTTGACCAGAACCAGGGTTCTTTCCATCTATGCTCCTTAAATTATTCTGTCATTCTGAGGGCCTTCGGATGAACCACGAAGGACTTTTTCAGGGGCGACTTTCTTGGGCTGGCTTTTCCGCTTTTGAATTGATCAGGTCCAGCACTCTCGCCGCTTCGACTTCTTCGAGCGAACCAACCACCAGATCGGCTGCCAACAGCCGCGCCGCCGGCAGCGTATTGGTTACCGCAATGACCGCCATCCCGGCCCGGCGCGCCGCCTCGACTCCGGCCGCCGCATCTTCGATGACCAGGCAAGCCGCAGCCTGCAGTCCCAGCATTGATGCCGCCCTGATGAAGACCTCCGGGTCCGGCTTGCCCCTAGAAACCTGTGACCCGTCGACGGCGGCTTCGATGAACGGGCTGAGTTTCATCTCTTCGATGATCAGCGCCACATTGGCCGCCGGCGCCGAAGACGCGATCGCCTGCTTGAAACCGCCCTCTTTAAGAGAGCGCATCAGTTCCAGCACCCCCGGGAAAAACCGGGCGCCGCCGCGCACCATTTCCCGGTAAGCCTCTTCCTTTTCGCCGCTTATGCTCGCTACTTCAAAGCCCGCCGGCCGCTTCCCGGTGACGTGTTCGATGATATCATCATTGCGCCGCCCGAAGGTCTCGTCGAACTGCGCCCGGCTCATCAGGATGCCCCGTTTTTCCATGGCGTCCTTCCATGACCGGTAGTGCAGGTCGGCGGAGTCGATTATAACACCGTCCATATCCCAGATGACACCGCGGCCCGGCACCCCGGTCATATCCCTGGGTGTCCTGGGAAGCGTCACCTGCGGCCGCCGCAGGTACAGCGCCTGAAGCGAGGCGGCGCTGTCGGTTTCGCCCCTTTCCAGGCGTTCTATCGCTATCCGCCCCAGCGCCGCCGCCCGGGATACCTCTGCCTCACAGACGATATCCACATCAGGCCCTGACTCGCGCAGCGCTGAGATCAGGCGTTCGGGGATATCCCCGGTCAAAATAGTTAGGGGTTTAAGCGCGGCAATGAGTTCGCCGGCTGTCATCGCCTGTTCGCCGACACTTTTTTCCCAGGTACCACCGATTTCCTCGAAAACGGCAACGGCATAATCGTGTCCGAGCGGCAGAACTGCGGTAACCGGCCGGTTGGTGCCCGTGAACCGCCGCGCCTCAGCCTCCAGCGTTGAAACGCCGATCAGCGGCTTGCCCAGGGCGAAAGCAAACCCTTTAGCCGCCGCCATCCCTACCCGCACTCCGTTGTAACTGCCCGGGCCTTTGGTCACGGCCAGGGCATCAATTTCTTTAAAGCCGATCCCCGAATCCTTCAGGAGGGCATCGAGCCTCGGGTACATCTCGACCGTCTGGTTGTGCCTGGTCAACCAGCATATCTCGGCGACGACTTCGCCGCCCTTAACCAGTGCCAGCCCGGTGCGGCTGGTGGCGCAATCTATGGCTAAAACCGTCGTCATCGCCCGTCCCCAAATTTGGCCGCCAGATCGTTGAGTAGCTTGCGGTATCGTTCCCCATGAGCCTCAGCCCGCAGCCTCCGCCCCCTGGCGCCTTCCCCGTATTCCAGGTCAATGCGCAAATGGTCTTCCGGCCACAGCGCAGTCGCCCGGTCAGCCCACTCGACAACTGTCACCCCTCCGCCGAAGAGGTAGTCATCCAGTCCCAGGTCGGCGATCTCGGGCATCTTTTCGAGGCGGTAGAGGTCCAGGTGGTAAAGCTTCAGGCGTCCTTCCAATTCCCGCATCAACACAAAGGTCGGGCTCATGACGCTGCCCATGACCCCAAGCCCTTTGGCGATCCCCTGCACCAGCGTCGTCTTGCCCGCGCCCAAAGGCCCGGCTAAAAGAATGACGTCTCCAGGCCGCAACCCCTGGCCGATAGCCTGCCCTATCTTCCGCGTCACCGCTGCCGTCTTCGATTCAAATCTGATCGATTTCATCCTGATTCGCCCGGTTACATCGTAGGGGCGGGTCTTTGACCCGCCCGATGCTTCAGAATCTGTAGTTCTGGCCTAAAAATGCCGCCACCCGCCGCCTTCGATGTTCATCCTGCGGCCTCGGCTGTCCATAACTTCCAGTTTGCCGGCATGGCGGGTGATCTTGCCGATGACCGTCACCGGGCAGCCAGCGTCACTGGCCACCCTTTTGACAGCTCCGGCCTTGCCGGTGAACAGCAGTTCATAGTCTTCGCCGCCGGTGAGCGCCAACTCCAGCGACTTTGCGCCGCAGGTCGCCGTGGCGGCCGGGTTAACCGGAATCTTACAGGCTTCAATCCTCGCCCCCGTCCCGCTGGCCTCAAGGATGTGACCCAGGTCAGCCAGCAGCCCGTCGGAGATATCGATGGCACAGCGGATGCCGTGCTTGACCATGACTTTGCCTGCCTCCAGGCGCGGCTGCGGCCGCCAGAAGGCTTTCTTAAGAGCCTCGGCGTCCTGCCGGTCTATATTAATCGATCGGTAAGGCGTCTCCAGCGCCGCCGCCGCCCCGCCCAGGCTGCCGGTGACGGCGATCAGATCGCCGTTCCGCGCCGCGCCGCGCAGCAGCGTTTTGGATTTACCGGCCGCCTCCCCAACGGCGGTGATGTGCACCGCCAGTTTTTCGGCGCGGGAGATGTTGCCCCCGGCTATAATCGTTCCTGAAGCTTTGGCCAGTTGCAGCATCCCCCGGTAAAGCCTGACCACGTCGTCAAAGTCAGTCGAGGCCGGCAGGTTCAGCGATACCAGCGCGTATTTAGGCGTCCCGCCCATGGCGGCGATGTCCGAAAGATTGACCGCCAGCGCCTTCCAGCCCAGCGCCTCCCAGTCCAGGAAGTTCATCTCAAAGTGGATATCTTCAATCAGGCTGTCGGTCGTGGCCAGTTGGTATTTGCTCTTGAATTCGATGACCGCCGCGTCGTCGCCGATACCTGATATCAGGCTGTCCCAGTCCCCCGGTTCGACCTTTTTGATCTCTTCGATAATTCGGTCGATCAACCTGAATTCGCCCGTTTTGGAAGCATTCATATCACCGGATTATATCATATCGTTCGTTACAGGAAGTGTCGTGCGCATGCCATCGCCTCTCAGTCGTTGCACGGGGACTTTCCTTGAAAGAAAGGCGCGGTAATCTACTGTTTGACCTATATTGGGCGTGATAAATCGTGCAGGACCTCAGGTTTCATCCTAAGCACGACGAGAATATCCGGGCTTTAAAAGATACAGTCCCCATCTAAAACGGCATCTCCCTTTCTACTGGTAACTCATCCTCAAGTTCGATCTTCTCCGGGCAGTCGGCGCGTGTCAGGTCACAGAAGCGACACTCCGCGGCGGACGGCGCCCGCCGCGGCGGCTCTTGAGCCTCCAGGATGTTGAGAAAATAGGTCACCCGGTCCTGAAACTCTTTATCAATTGCCGTTGCCGGGATCGGCGTCCTGGAGCCCTGGTACACCACGCAGCCGGAGAGCTTCTTGCCCTTGTATACCGGAGAGCCGTAAGGCAGCATCAGCATATAGAGCATTACCTGGATAATGTCAGAATGCCGCGGAGAACCGGTCTTGATGTCGTACACCGTCGCTCCGCCGCTGTGGTCGAGGGCGATGACGTCCGGTTTACCGGAAACGACCGTCCCGCTCTTTCGAGTCACCCGGAACTGGTTCTGGTCTTCCTTAAACACCGCCGCCGCGCCGGCGCATTCCCGGCATAACTCGTCGAGACACTGGTTGTGGGCCACCATCCAGGCCGCCGCCTGGAAATCGGACGGCGCTTTTACGTAGCCCATGTATCGGGCGCGGAAATGCGCCGCCCAATGGCACTGAACCTCGCCGGCCATTAGTTTAGCCAGCCAGGTCACCCAGACATAGAGGCCGGGACGAGCGACGGTCATAGCCGGATTATAACACGCCCTTCCTAGGGCATCCCTTTCCACGGCAGCCTTTGCGCCGCCAGCTCGATCATACGGCGCCCGAAGTCGCCATAGCTGCAGCCGATGTGCTCGGCTGCCATGATGGTGCTGGTGTCAGGGCTGATATCGCAGTTGGGATTGACATCTATGATGTAGAAGACGCCGTCCTTCATCCTCAGGTCAATCCGGGCATAATCGCGGCAGCCGGTCACGGTGTAAGCGGACCGGCACACCCGATCCAATTCGGCGGCCTCCTCCTCGCTCAGGACGGCGGGCAGTATCGTCCTGATATTCTGGTAGGAGATCGAATCTGGCACAAATTTAGCCTCATAACTGCATATCCGGTCGTGCTGATCGTTGAACATGGAAAACTCCATCTCGGCGGGCGGCAGCACGTCAATCTTATGGTTTCCCCAGAGTGAAACATGAAATTCTCGGCCGTCGATGAACTCTTCCACCAAAACCGGTTGCCGGTACCGTTCGACGATATACTCGACCCGCGCCTTCAGCTCAGCCTCGTTCAGGCAGACGGCGTCGCGGTCTATCCCCTCGCTGCAATGCTCCGCGGAGGGCTTGACGATGGCCGGAAAGCGTTGCCAGCAGACCGCGGAGGCTGTGGTAAAAGCCTGCCAGACGGGTGTGGGTAAAGCTTTTTCGTCAAGAAGTCTTTTGATGCTACGTTTATCCTGGGCCAGTGCCAGGCTGGCGGCGCTCGCTCCGGTGAACGTGAAACCGGAACGTTCAAGCTGCGCCGCGACCAGCCACTCGCTATGGGGAACCCCGGGCAGACCTTCGCACCAGTTGAGGACAATGTGGTCGAGCGGGCTGAAATCCTTGAGTTTTGTTTCGAGATCGGCGTGAGTTACAGGAACCGGAACTGGACCGCAACCGGCCTCGGCAAGGGCTTTGACCAACGCCTCCGCTGCCTCTGTCGCGGTGCGCTGTTCCTCTGCCGGCCATGTCAGATCGAGATTGTATAGGAGCACAACGGGATGTTTGAATCTACGGCTGGTTAAGAGCAATGGAACATTCCCGAGCCCAACTTTGCATCCTCCGGCGCTGTGGTATAATTAACCGTTCACGGTCCCAGAGTATCCGGCTGGTTCCGGCAGCGCCTGAATCTGAAATAGGCGGCTGCCAGGCCGATTGGCCGAATATGGCGGCATTTTATCCCATAAAGCATCCTTTAATCAATCCACTGCGCTACCGCGCTCCTTTAATAATCTGATATCGCCTCACTGTCCCGTCCCGGTCTTTTTAGCTGAAAACAGGCGCCAGGTTCTTGACCTGTTTCCTTGTTTTCGACCGCCTCTTGACCGGGGACCATTCACTATAAAGGGAGGTATTCACTATGAAATACCAGTCATACGACATCAATAATTTCAGGAACATCCCTCAGGTGGCTGAAGCCCTGTCAGAGCAACAGAAAAGAGACATCGAGATCGTCGGCTCGGTGCTGCCGTTCAAGACTAATAAATACGTCGTCGAGCAATTAATCGATTGGTCAAAAGTCCCGGATGATCCTATGTTTATCCTGACCTTTCCGCAAAGGGGCATGCTCTCCCCGGAGCATTTTGAAACTGTGGAGAAGCTGATCGATGCGGGAGCGGCAAAAACGGAGATCACTGCGGTCGCCAACGAGATCAGAGCGTCGCTTAACCCGCACCCCGCGGGGCAGCTTGATCTCAACACCCCCGTCTGGTGCGGCCGCGAACTCCACGGTTTTCAGCATAAATACCGGGAGACGCTGGTCTTTTTCCCGGGGCAGGGACAGACCTGTCACGCTTATTGCACCTTCTGTTTCCGCTGGCCGCAGTTCGTCGGCATTAAGGACTTAAAAATCTCCAGCAAGGAGCCGCAGACGCTGGTTGATTATGTGGCTGCCAATCCACAGATCACCGACGTGCTTTTCACCGGCGGCGATCCGCTGGTAATGAAATCGAGGATACTCGCCGCCTATATCAAGCCGCTCCTGGATGCTGAAATACCTCATCTGCGCAATATCCGCATCGGTTCCAAAGCCCTCTCGTACTGGCCGCAGCGGTTCCTGACCGACGATGATTCGTCGGAGCTGCTGAACCTGTTCCGGGAAGTGAAGATCGCCGGCAAACACCTGGCCTTCATGGCTCACTTCAACCATCCGGCTGAACTAAAAGGGGAAGCGGTCAGGGCGGCCATAGACCGTATTAACGATACCGGCGCAATCATCCGGACGCAATCCCCTTTGCTCCAGCACATCAATGATTCGCCTGAGGCTCTGGCGGAGATGTGGCGGGCGCAAGTGGCTCTGGGCTGTGTTCCATATTACTTGTTCATCGCTCGGAATACCGGAGCGCAGCAGTATTTTTCCGTGCCGCTGGTCAAGGCATGGCAGATCTACCGTGAAGCCTATCAGCAGGTCAGCGGTATTTGTCGCACCATACGGGGACCGGTGATGTCATGCCTTCCCGGCAAGATTCAGGTACTGGGCGCGGCGGAAGTTCAAGGGCGGAAAGTAATGGCTTTCCGCATGATCCAGGGCCGGAATCCGGACTGGATCGGCCGGCCGTTCTTCAGTGAATACGACGACAGCGCGGTCTGGTACCGCGACTTGAAGCCAGCCTTTGGCGACAGCAGGTTCTTTTTCCAGGACGAACTGGACGGGATGATGACTGCCGCCGCTGAGTGCGAGGCTGATAATCTGGAGTGACTGAAAAGCTGACGGCTGATGGCTGAAAGCTGATATACTTAGATATGCTCCGCTTCGGCACCGCCGGTATCCCGGCCTCCACCAAAGCCACCGGCGATACCGTGGCCGGCCTGAAGCGCGTCGCTGAACTTGGTCTTTCCGGAATGGAGATCGAGTTCGTCCGCGGTATCTATTTGAAGGACAACACCGCCGCGCCGGTGGCCTATGTCGCCAGGAAACTCGGCCTGAGGCTGTCCTGCCACGCGCCCTACTACCTGAACCTTAACCACGCCGATGAAACGCGCCGGCGCCAGGCCGGGGGCGTGCTGCACCATGCCGCCCGGATGGCCGCCGCCGCCGGAGCCGAGACTATCGTTTTTCATGCCGGCTACTATTTGAAGGACTCCCCGGAGGCGGTTTACGATGTCATCAAGGCCGAAATCGAAACAGTCCTGGGCAAATTGCGCGATGAGGGGGTGAAAATCACCCTGCGGCCGGAACTGGCGGGCAAGACCTCCCAGTTTGGGAATCTGGCCGAACTCATCCGCCTGTCTAAGGAAATGCCAGGCGTCTCCCCGGCGGTCGATTTCGCCCACCTCCACGCCGCCACCGGCCGTTACAACTCCTACGCCGAGTTCGCGGAGGTGCTGGAGCGGCTTGGGGAGGCGCTGGGACGGGAATCCCTTGACGATCTCCACCTTCACGTGTCGGGGATCGAATACCGCGGCAGCGGCGAGCGGCGGCATCTCAACCTTCAGGAGTCGGACTTCCACTACGAAGAACTGCTGCAAGCTCTGGCCGACGTCAAAGCCGGCGGCTTGCTCATCTGCGAAAGCCCCAATATCGAGGAAGACGCCTTGCTGCTGCAGAGCGTTTTCCGTGATTTGTCGCCAAAAGTATAATGCTTTGGTATAATATTCTGTAAACTTTTTTCAAAGTTTAGATTCCGGTTTGAGGCAACATGAAATTTAACTGGAAGCGCACCACCATTGCTTATGTCGTCATGCTGGTCGCCAGCATCATCATCTTTGCCATCCTCCTCCCTAATACCCAGGACCAGCCGGAGGAGGTGGCGCAGAGCGTCCTCGTCGCCGAAACCCAGGCAAATAACGTCTCTGAGATCACCGTCGAAGGCGAACGCATAGACTTCATCACCCGGGACAACCCGCCGAGGGAGCTTTTCACCTATAAGGAGCAGTTGACCTCGATCTACGACATCCCCGGCATCGAACTTAGCGGTGTCGCTGAGGTTAATATCAAGGGTTCCTCCGGCTTCGACTGGGGTTCCATCCTGATCAACCTCATCCCGATACTATTCATCGGCGGCATGATCATCTTCCTGTTCAGCCAGGCGCGCGGCGCCAACAACCAGGCCATGAGCTTCGGCCGCTCCCGGGCCAAGCTCTTCAACGTCGATAAGCCGACGACCACATTCGAAAACGTAGCCGGCGTAGATGAGGCCAAGCAGGAAGTCCAGGAAATCGTCGAGTTTTTGAAATCGCGCGAGAAGTTCCAGGCTCTCGGCGCCCGCATTCCCAAAGGCGTCCTTTTAATCGGCTACCCCGGCACCGGCAAGACGCTGCTCGCCCGGGCCATCGCCGGCGAGGCTGGCGTGCCCTTTTTCTCCATTTCCGGTTCGGAGTTCGTGGAGATGTTTGTCGGCGTCGGCGCCTCCCGCGTCCGCGACCTGTTCGAGCAGGCCAAGCGCAACGCCCCGTGCATTATTTTCATCGATGAGATCGACGCCGTCGGCCGCCAGCGCGGCGCCGGCCTGGGCGGCAGTCACGATGAGCGCGAACAAACACTTAACCAGATCCTGGTGGAAATGGACGGCTTTGAAGCTAATACCACCATCATTGTCATTGCCGCCACCAACCGCCCGGATGTCCTCGACCCGGCGTTGCTGCGGCCCGGCCGCTTCGACAGGCGGGTGGTGCTGGACATGCCTGACCTGAACGGGCGCCTGGCAATCCTCAAGATCCACGCCAAGGGCAAACCCCTGGCGGACGATGTCAACCTGGAGAACCTGGCCAAGCAAACCATCGGCTTCTCCGGCGCCGATCTTTCCAACCTGATGAACGAGGCCGCCATTTTAGCCGCCCGTGCCGATAAAAAAGCCGTCGAGATGTCAGACCTCGAGGAGTCGATCGACCGGGTCATCGCCGGGCCGGAGCGTAAAAGCCGCAAAGTCTCGGCGCATGAGAAAGAGATCACCGCCTATCATGAAGCCGGTCATGCCCTTGTAGCCCGGATGCTGCCCCAGGCTGACCCGGTGCACAAAATCACCATCGTTGCCCGTGGCATGGCCGGCGGCTACACCAAGCAGTTGCCCGCTGAGGACCGCTATATAGCCACCGATTCTCAGTTCAAGGCCAAGATCGCCATCTCCATGGGCGGCCGCATCGCCGAGGAGATCATGTTCGGCGAGATGTCCACCGGCGCTTCCCAGGATTTCAAAGAAGCCACCAACCTAGCCAAGAAGATGGTCACCTCCTACGGCATGAGCGAAAAACTCGGGCCGCGCACCTTCGGCAGCAAGGAAGAAATGGTCTTCCTTGGCAAGGAAATTCACGAACAGCGCGACTACGGCGAGAAAACCGCCGATCTCATTGACCAGGAAGTCGAATCCATCATTCAAACCGCTTACCAGACGGCGCGCACCATTCTGGTGGATAACAAAGCCCGTTTGCAATACATCGCCGAACACCTGATGGCCGAGGAAACACTGGAAGGCGACGGCCTGGAAAAACTGTTCACCGAGCCTCTGCCGCCGCCCGGCTCGCCGCCGCCCGCAGCTCCAGCCGCGGTTATAACAATCGAACCTGCGGTGGAAAAACAGGCCCAACCGGCACTTAAGGCGAAGGAGAAACCCGCCGAACCCGGTACCGCAGCTCCCGGTTTCGCCCCCGCCTGACCGATCCGTAAATAAAAAAAGGCGCCCCTTCCAAAGGGGCGCCTTTTTTCGAATAACGCGCTACGGATACACTACCGGGCGTTCAGCCCTGCCTGGCAGAGAACTAGGCCGTACCCGGTGAAAGAACGGCTAACCTCCCCTTGGGCATCGGTCTAATTCCGCCGCCGCACCAGATAATCAGCCAGCGCCGAGAGGCCGCGGCGGCAGGCGGTGTCGGGCAAACCTTCGAGCAGGCTGACCGCCTTGCCGGAGTAACTCTCCGCCAGCTTGTAGCTCTCTTCTATCAGACCTTCGGTTTTTATCAATTTGATTGCCCGGGCGATATTGCCTTCCCGGTCTTTGCCGGCTAAAAAGTCTGATACCGGATTGTCGCCCGGGTGTTTTTGGATTAAAAGCAGTGCCGGCAGCGTCACCGTGCCATGCCGCAGGTCGGAACCCACCGGCTTGCCAAGTTCGGCCTCGGTGCCGATGAAGTCCAGGATATCGTCGACGATCTGGAAAGCCAATCCCAGGTTGTAGCCGTATCCGGCCAGAGCCTCAATCTGCGCCTCGGTGCCGCCGGCCAGAATGGCTCCGGACTCCGCCGACATCTTGAGGAGAGCCGCTGTCTTGCCGGCGATGCGCTGCAGGTATTTCTCCATACCCTGATCTGACGAATAGATATCGCGCGCCTGCCGCAGCTCGCCTACGGCGATGATGCCCAGCGTCTGGGAAAAGAGCTTGGTAACCCGCAGGTTGTCGGTCGAGGCGGCGAACTCGCCGGCCCGGGCGAAAAGAAAGTCACCCAACAGGATGGCTTTTTCGGTCCCCCAAAGCTTGTTCACTGTCAGCCGCCCCCGCCGGGTGTCGGCCCGGTCTATGGCGTCATCGTGCACCAGCGTCGCTATATGCATCAGTTCGTTGGCGGTAGCCATATTGAGTATCTTTTTAGACTGCCCGTCGACGCAGCTTCCGGCCATGAAGGTCAGTGCCGGCCGGAGAATTTTACCGCCCACCAGGATATGGAGCAGCATATCGTGAAGCTCGGGAAACTCGGCTTTCCAGTAGTCGGCCAGATCCTTGAAGTTGGTCTCGACATCGGCCAGATCTCGGGCAACCGGGGCGTAAAGAGTCTTCAGGTCCAAATCGTCGCTCGCTACTTAGTTGGCAATAGGCCGAGGCGTGACATCTCTTCATCAACAACCGAATCGTCGAGTTTGATGAAGAGGGCTTCCGGCGGGTTTAAAGGCGCTTCGGGCACCGGTCGCCGCAGCTGCCAGCCGTCAGCCTCAACGCTGCCGCCGTAACCCAGAAAGCGGTGCAGCTTCTCCGAACTGAATGGCAGGAACGGATAGAAAGCGGTGCGCAGGCCGGAAATGACACAGAGCGCGGTATACAAAGCCGCGGCCGCAGCGTTCTTATCAGTCTTGACCGCCTTCCAGGGTGATTTCTCATCCAGATAGCGGTTGGCCTCGGCGGCCAGGGCCATAGCCGTCTTGATGGCTTCCTTGAAGCGGCAGGCATAGAGCAGCTCGTCCATTGTCCGGAGCGTTTCTTCGGTCCGGTCGATAATACCCGCCGACCGTTCATCGAGATCGCCGGGCTGGGGCACTTTTCCCTCGAAATGGCGCTGGAGCATTGAAAGCACCCGGTTGACCAGGTTGCCGTAAGTGGCTACCAGTTCGTCGTTGTTGCGCCGGACGAACTCGCGCCAGGAGAAATCTGTATCCGACGTATCCGGCATGTTGACCGACAGAACGTAGCGTAACGCGTCGGGCTGGTAGCGGGAGAGGAAGTCTTCCAGCCAGATGGCGATATTCTTGCTCTTGGATAACTTCTGCGCTTCGACGGTCAAAAACTCGTTCGATGGCACGTCGTAAGGCAGGTTCAGCCCTCCGTAGCCCATGAGCATGGCCGGCCAGATGATGGTGTGGAAGGGAATGTTGTCCTTGCCGATGAAGTAATAGCTCCTGCACTCTTCCTGCCAGAACTTCCGCCACGCCTCTGGGTCGCCCGATCCCTGGGCCCATTCCTTACTGGCTGAAAGGTAGCCGATAACCGCCTCGAACCAGACGTAGATGCGCTTATCTTCATAACCCGGCAGCGGCACCGGGATGCCCCATGTTATGTCCCGGGTGATCGCCCGGTCGCGCAAACCTTCTTCGAGGTAGCGCCGTGTGAAGCGCTGGACGTTAGGCCGCCAGTGGTCAACATTTTGATTGACCCACTCAAGCAGGGTTTGCTGAAAGGCCGATAGCCGCAGAAAGAAATGCTCCGTGTGCCGGAATTCCGGCGGCGCGCCGCACAGCTTGCAGCAGGCATTCAGCAGGTCGGCCGGGTTCATAGGCTTGCCGCAGGCATCGCACTGGTCGCCGCGGGCACCGGGCAGCTTGCACGACGGGCAGACACCTTCGACATATCGGTCGGGCAGGAACCGCTTGCACTTGGTGCAGTAAGGCTGCGATACGATATCCTTGTAGAGATAGTCTTTGTCGAGCAGCCTCAAGAAAATATCCTGGACCACCGCGGCGTGGTTGGCTGTGCCGGTGTTGGTGTACAGGTCGAAGGTGATGCCCAAGGCTGCCCAGCTATCCACGAATTTCTGGTGAAAGAAGGCCGCCACCTCAGCCGGGGACTTGCCCTCGGCCTCGGCCCTGATGGTTACCGGCGTGCCATGCTGATCGGATCCGGAGACCATCAGCACTTCGTTTCTCTTTGTCCGATGATACCGGGCGAAAATGTCCGGGGGCAGGTAAGCCCCGGCCACGTGCCCCAGGTGCAGGCGGTTGTTGGCGTAAGGCCAGGCCACGCCGATAAAGATGCGTTCCGACATATCTACGGCAGGAAAGTCAGCGTACGTTCGCCCTTCTCATCCCGGTAGTGGGCGTAGCCCTTGGTCAGAGCGCACTCCACGCAGTAGCGCACCGAGTTACCCTTGGGTACCTCCTCCCCGTCCTTCTCATCCACCACCAGGTAGCGTTCGGGGTAGCCGACTATCCGGCCGCAAACGTCACATTTGATATTGCCTAATGAAATACATCCGCGTCGCATTATGTCCTCCGAAAATATCCCTGTATTATAAACGTTTAGCCCAATTCAAGCCAAGCACCATAGATCTCCTTGCGCGAGAGGCCGCTGTCCGATGCCACTTCGTCGACCGCGTCCCTGGCGGTAATTCCCTTCGCTTTCATCAACCGCAGCCGGTTAATGACGGTCTCGTCGAGCACCGGCTCTCGCTCGGCCGTTTTCGCGCCTTCGACCACCAGGACAAACTCTCCTCGAGGCTCGGTGAAATGTTCGAGCGCTTCCGACAACCGGCCGCGGAAGACCTCCTCGTGGAGCTTGGTCAGCTCGCGGCAGACAGCCGCTTTGCGGTCGCTCAGCGACTCGATCAGGGCCGCGAGTGTCGCCCGCAGCCGGTGCGGCGCCTCCAGAAAGACCAGCGTCGCCTGGTCAGCCGCCAGCTTCGCCAGCACTGCCGAGCGCTCTCCGGCCTTTCTCGGCAGGAAGGCGACGAACCTGAACTCCGCGGCGGGTAGGCCGGATACCGAGAGCGCCGCCATGACCGCCGAAGGTCCCGGCACTGCTTCTACCAGGAAACCCCGGCCGATAGCCGCGGCGATTAGTTCGGCCCCCGGATCGGCGATACCTGGCGTGCCGGCGTCCGATACCAGCGCCACATCGCCTTTTTCGAGCTGGCCGAGGATATAATCCAGCTTGGACAGCTTGTTATGCTCGTAATAGCTGGTCAGCGCCTTTTTAATGCCCAATGCGTTTAGAAGCTTCAGGGTGCGGCGGGTGTCTTCGGCGGCGATGAGGCTGGCATCCCTGAGCACCCGCATGGCTCGGACGGTGATGTCTTCGAGGTTGCCGATAGGCGTGGCCACCACGTAGAGCGTCGGCACGGTTACCTCCGGCCCGGACAACAGGGTGTTACGGCGGGCAAATTATTCGGCTTCGTCGGGATCTAAATCCGGTTCGGCTTCAGTTGACTCGGCCGCGGTAGCCGGCGGGCTGGACACGATAGCCGCCGCCCGCTCCCTGCCCCGCTTTTTTGGCTCAAGTTCGTCGACAACATTCCTGAGGGCGGCGGTATCGATCTTGTTGGCGTCAACGACGATGCCGGTGATGCCGCGGTCCCACAGCGCCTGGAGTTTGGCCTTATTATAGATTACCGGTAACCGTAGCAGAAGCGGCTTGCCGCACAGGTCTGTCAGGCGCTGGACGAAGAGAAGATCGCGGTAGACCAGACTCTCGCCAAGCTCGGCTTCGGCTATGAAAGCCGCGGCGTCAAGGCCGCCCAGCGCTCGCAGCTGGCCGTCGGAGAGGTCGCCGCAGATCCGGAAAAGGCGCGCCATATCGTCAGCGGTGTCGATGATTGACCCGTCGAGATCGAGAACGATGAAATCGCAGCCGCTATGCTCGGTTTCCCGGCCGACGGCGCAACCTCGCAGCATGCCCGATTTCTCGGTTTCGCAGCGGCAGGGAGCCGCCACCACCACAGCGTCGGCACCGGGGAGTTCAGTGCCCTTGACCATGCCCGAGGCCTCAGCCATGATGAACAGGCGTGGTTTGGCGGCCTGGGCGTACTTGCCGAAACCCATCTGCGGTTTGCTGCCGCGGACGATCTTGTCGAGTTGTTCGCTGAATCGGTTTGCCATCATCAAATCCTATACGATTTTAATCTCAAGCCGGCCGCCGTTCTCTTTAACTTGGTAGCGCTTGATATCATGTTTGGCCGGGCCGGATAACGGCTTGCCTTCATAGCTGAACGTGGAATGGTTGACGCTGCAGCACTTGAGTTTGCCTTCCCCGGGTACCGGGTCTATCTTGCGGTGGCCGTGAGTGCAGCTGTTTTCGTAAGCGTAAAGCTTGTCATCGTCTCCGCGGACCACCAGGAACGGTTTAGCCAGTCCCTTGCCTCTCAAATAGACTCCCCCGCCTTTAATCGCTAGCTGCGGCGCCGCCTTCAGATCTATCCAGACCTTACCGTCGCTTTTCTCCCAGGCCGCCACGGCCAGGGGTTTGGTTTCACAGATACCCAGAATAGCTTTAAAGATACTCACGCGACCTCCGAATCGGTGGAGCCAGCGAGAGGATTCGAACCTCCGGCCAGCGGTTTACGAAACCGCTGCTCTACCACTGAGCTACGCTGGCGTGTAAGCCGTAATTATAACTCAACAAAGGAAGCCCGAGCAATTGATGAAGGGCTGTTCAAATGCTGGCCACCGCACGCTGCAACCTGGTCTCGACCTCATCGGCCAGCGGTTTCAACGCCGGATTCCCGGTCATGCTCATGGCCAGGGTTGGCCGGATGGCCGACACAAAAACCGCCCCGCCGCCCTCGTAGACGATGACGTTGCACGGCATGAACAACCCTATGTCACGCTCGGCCAGGAGCGCTTTGTGGGCGAACGGCGGATTGCAGGCGCCCAGGATGATATAGTTATCGAAATCAGTCCCCAGTTTTTCTTTAACCGTTTTTTTTACATCGATCTCAGTTATAACCCCAAAGCCTTCCTTCTTAAGTTCCGCCCTGACTTTAGAGACGACATCGTCAAATGCACCCGTCACTCGTCTTTTATATCCGTATTCCATGTGAGCCCTCCTCAAGACAATAATACAGCGGCGGCGGCTGTATCAATAAATCTTAAGCGTTAAGGGGAGTAAACCGAAGGTCCAGTTCGATGCGCAAGTTGAAACGCGGTCTGAATAGCGGCTTCTGTCGGAGGAAGAAAAAGAACCGGTTGGATACAGGATCTTGTCTTGGCTATATTGGTAGCGCATACGGGATTCGAACCCGTGATCTCTGCCTTGAGAGGGCAGCGTCCTAGGCCGCTAGACGAATGCGCCCTGAAAACTGGCTGGGGATCCAGGATTCGAACCTGGCCAAGCAGATCCAGAGTCTGCTGTCCTACCGCTAGACGAATCCCCAGCGGTTCCGTGACGAGCGGAGGAGATTATAGCCCAAATAGCTACACCACCGCAACCGCCCATACGGTCAACCGGTGGTGTAGACCCGATTAGATTGATGCCTTTAGGCGGGGTTATGATTCATGAAACCCCAGAACAGGACATAGGAGATGCCGAAGGCCACGAAAGCCATACCGGCTATGACGGCAAGCGCTACCAGGTTATCAATCAAGCTTCGCAAGGTCCGCCTCCGAGACGTTAATGCCTATATAATACCCGCATCAGCCGTTATCGTCAAGGGTTTTAGACCTAAAGAATTAATACCATTTTCAATTGACAACCGCCGGTCGCCCGTCTATCCTAGTTGAATGGCCGACCTGGAACAAGTTCAATCCACCCTTGGCATCAAATTCAAAGATCCGGCACTTCTGGAACTGGCCTTGATCCACAGCTCCTTCATCAATGAACGCCCCGGCTCGGGACTGGTTTCCAACGAACGCCTGGAATTCCTGGGCGATGCCGTGCTTGGCCTGTACATCGCCGAAAAGCTTTACCTTGATTTCCCGAATGCCGATGAAGGCGAACTCACCCGGTTCCGCTCTCTCCTGGTGCGGCGGGAAACCCTGACCCGCCTGGCGGTCTCGCTGGACCTGGGCGCTTTCCTTTATCTGGGCCGCGGCGAGGAGCAAAGCGGCGGCCGCGCCAAGCCGGCCAACCTGTCGCGGGCTTTGGAAGCGGTAATTGCGGCGGTATACCTTGACCAGGGTTGTGACCGCGCCGCCCGTTTCATCCATCGTCTGTTTGCCGGAGAACTCGAGCGCATCGAGACGCTGGCGAGCGTCGCCGACTCAAAAAGCAGGCTGCAGGAGATTATTCAAGCCAGGTTTCAGGCGACCCCGGCTTACACAGTCGTTGATGTTTCCGATGGCGACGAATCGGCGTTCAACGCCGAGGTCCGGGTTAAATCTTCATATCTGGGTTCCGGCCGGGGCCGCAGCAAAAAAGAAGCTGAAGCCCACGCCGCCCGCCAGGCGATTGCGGCGCTGGAAAATTCTTTACACCCCGGCGGTCCTTTGTTAAACTTGGATTCGAAATAAACCATTATACGAGGCAAACGCCATGGGACAGAGAGATAAAGGCGGCCGCGAACAGAAAAAAGTCAGGAAGGACGCCTCCAAACCGGTCGTCAGCAGCCAGTTCACCCCTCCGCCGCCGCCGGTTGAAGTCATCAAAAAAGGCAAGAAACTCAAGGGCGAATAACCATCAATCGGCCGTTATCCGCATCCAAAGAAGCGGCAGTGCGCCTGATTTTCGGCGGACGGGTGCAGGGCGTGAACTTCCGGGATTTCACCCGCCGTCAGGCTGAGGAACACCATCTGGTCGGTTGTGTCAGGAATCTGGAAGACGGCACCGTCCAGGTGATAGCCGAGGGCCAGCGCCCGGACATCCTGCACTTTATTGAGCAACTGATGTCGGGGCCACCCCATGCCGCCGTCAACTCGGTGGATACCCAGTGGATCAAGCCTTCAGGCGACTTTACCGATTTCTCTGTCCGCTACTGACCCGCCCGTCAGACCCTTTCAAGTTCCCTGTCATCCAATCCCTGGATTCAGCGTTTGTTCGCCAGTGATCTTAAACGCTATAATTTAACGACATGAAGACCGCCTGGTTCTACCCGCTGGTGCGCCTGACCGCCCGGACCGCTTTCTTACTGACCAGAGTTAAAGTGACCGGCAGGGAATACTTCCCCAAAACCGGGCCGGTTATCGTCTGCGCCAATCATATCAATTCTGCTGACCCGCCTCTTTTAGGGCTGCAGGTGCCGCGCAACCCCGTCTTTTTCTTGGCAAAAAAAGAACTTTTTCACAACAAGTTTTTCGGCCGCGTCCTCAGAGGCTCGGGGGCTATTCCTCTCAACCGGGCCGGGGTTTCCGGCGGCAGCATTAAGCTGGCGCGTCAGGTCCTCGACCATGGCGGCGCCCTGATTATCTTTCCGGAAGGCAAGCGCAATCCCGACGGCCGGCTTTCCAGCGCCCAGCCCGGCGCCGCTTACCTCGCCGCCTCGTTCGGAGTGCCCATTGTTCCGGCTGCCATCACCGGGACGGAAACGGTCAGCGGCCGCTGGTGGTTTTTAAAAACACGCACGGTGACCATTGCTTTCGGCCGGTCTTTCCGGCTCACCGAAGCGGATGTGCAGATTGAAAAAGACGATCTCGGCGGTCACGGGGACCGGATCATGGAGGCCGTCGCCGAACTTTTACCGCCGTCATACCGCGGAGTTTACGGTAACGTCCGGCAATGAGGATTGAACGCGCCGAAGGCCTGGGTTTCTGCTTCGGCGTCAAGCGTGCCCTGGCGATCCTGGAGGACGTCGCCCGTCAAAAAGGCGGCGTGGAAACCCTTGGAGCCTTAGTCCATAACCAGCAGGTCATGTCCCGTCTAAACGGTCTGGGAGTCCGTGTCGTCAAAGACGTCGCCGAGATCGCCGGCGATACCGTCGTTATCAGTTCCCACGGAGTCGGGCCGAAAGTGTTGTCCGCCATTAAATCTAGAGGCATCGGCATCGTCGACACCACCTGCCCCTTCGTGCAGCGCGCCCAGACGGCAGCCCGCCGCCTGTCGGAGGCTGGTTTCTTTACCGTTATCTACGGAGATGTCAACCACCCGGAGGTAAAGGGTATCCTGGGCTGGGCCGAAGGCAAGGGCATCGCCACCCTGTCGGCTGGCGACCTCGATAAAATCGAGCTGCCGCGGCACATCGGCCTCCTGTCCCAGACCACCCAGGTGCCGGCGCGGTTCATCGACTTCGTTAAGACGATTACGGAACGGGCACTGGTTAAAGACGCTGAACTCCGGCTGGTGGACACCGTCTGCCACGACATCCGGCAGCGCCAGGCCGCCGCCCTAGACCTTGCGCGCCGGGCTGACCTGATGCTGGTCATCGGCGGGCACCACTCGGCCAACACCCGCCATCTGGTGGACCTGTGCTCGCCGCACACCGAGACCCACCTGATAGAGACCGCCGCCGAGATCAATTCGGGTTGGCTTGCGGGCAAAGACCTTATCGGCGTCACCGCCGGCGCCTCGACCGCGCCTGAGACTATCGATGCCGTGGTACGCCGGTTGGAAAAACCGGCTCCCCGGTAATTGCTAGGAAACCTGAAAAACGGCTTTGCCTCGGTTCTTGATACCGAATCCGGCTCACCCGCCCTGAGCCACCGCGATTCCGAGTTGCCGGGCGCGTTCCTGTCTATCGGAAGAAGTCATGCTGGCCAGCAGCCAATCGCCGGCTTTCTTCCATCCGAAATACTTGGTGAACATATCCAGAGCAACGGCGCTCCCGGCGGCGTCCGTTCCGTGACAGATGACCGCGGCGAAAGGCAGGCCGGGCTGTATCTTGGCTCTCTCCGGCCACAGTCTCTCGAACATTGTTTTAGTCTCCCCGGCCAGTGACTGGAAAGGCTGGGGCGTCACCAGGATGAAGGCGTCGTGTCCGGCCAGGTCCGGCGCGGTCGTCTCAGCGACATTCTTGACATCAGCCTGACCGCCGGCCTCGGCGACTCCCCTGGCCGCCGCTTCAGCCAGGGCTTTGCAGTTGCCGGTGAAAGATTGGAAGGAAATCAGGACTTTACTCATTTTGATGCTTCCCCTTTCGATAAATTCAGATCACGTGATGCTGCGGCGGGCAGTGGATCGGGCAGGATTCTACGGCGCACTCGCGGCATTTCGACACCATGCTGATGGCTTCTTCCCGTTCCAGGCATTCAGCCTGAAGCTGGGCTATTTTCTGCCGGCTGCGTTCCGCCTCAATGTTCAGGACTGATAAAGTCTTTTCCACTCTTTCCGCCCGAGACGCGTCTTCAGACACCCCGAGCAATCTCTTGATATCTTCAAGTCCCAGCCCGACATGGTGCAGGCGCCGGATGATCTTCACGCGGTTGACGTCCCGCTCGTCATAGAGTCGCATCCCGCCGGAGGTCCTGGCCGGCGCGCCCAGAAGCCCCTTTTCTTCGTAAAAACGGATGGTTCTGGTTGAAACGGCTGCCCTTTTCGCCAGGTCCCCTATCTGATACAGTTCCGTCATACGATCTCCTTGTCCGGTGCGGAGTTTAATATAATTTAACGTAACTGTCAATCAGTGACGTAACGTCAATTTCCAGGTTTGAGGGCTTTTTGGCCCTGTGTTACAATGACCTCTCGTTAAGGAGACTCATTCCCGATGAAAAAGCGCGTCTTTTCCGGTATCCGGCCCACCGGCCGCATCCACCTGGGCAACTATCTCGGCGCGGTGCAGAACTACGTAGCCATGCAGGACGAGTTTGAATGCGTTTACTGCGTGGTGGACATCCATGCCCTGACCACGCTGGAGGATACTCACCTGCTCAAAGACAACATCCGGGAGCAGATGATAGACCTCCTGGCCGCCGGCCTCGACCCTTCAAAATGCACTCTATTCGTCCAGTCCCACGTGCCGGAGGTAACCGAACTGTTCACCCTGCTGGGCATGGCGACGCCACTTTCATGGCTGTTGCGCGTCCCGACCTTTAAAGAAAAGGTCAAGCAGCAGCCGCAGAACGTCAACTACGGCCTGGTCGGCTACCCGGTGCTGATGACCGCCGATATCGTCCTCTATAAGGCCGAGGTCGTGCCCGTCGGCGAGGACCAGCTGCCGCACCTCGAGCTGGCGCGGGAGATCGTCCGGCGCTTCAACGACATCTTCGGCGAAACCTTCCCTGAGCCCAAAGGCCGCCTGACCAGCGTGCCGATGGTGGTCGGCCTGGATGGCCGCGATAAAATGAGCAAGTCCTTGAACAACCACATCGAGCTGGCGGCTACACCCGAGGAGACGATGAAAAAGGTGATGAGCGCCGTCACCGATCCGGCCCGGATGAGACGCGCCGATCCCGGACACCCCGAGGTCTGCAACATCTATAAGCTGCATAAGACCTTTACGCCGTCCGCCGTGGATGAGATCGCCCAGGGCTGCCGCACTGCCTCGCGCGGCTGCGTCGAGTGCAAAAAAGAACTCGGAAATGCTATCAATGAATATCTGGCGCCGTTGCGCGCCCGCCGCGCCGAGATCGCCAAGGACCAGGGCTATATCAACCGGGTGATTCAAGAAGGCGCCGAAAAAGCCCAGGCCATCGCCAAAGTGACCATGGTCGAGGTCAAACAGCGGATGGGACTTCTGTAGGGCACGGCGCTCCGTGTCCTGCCGTGCACGATGGACTTAACATGACATCAGCTATACTCAAGGTCACCTGTCAGGACAAAAAGGGGATCATCGCCGCGGTGTCCGGATTCATCTCCGAGCGCGGCGGCAACATCATCACCCTGGATGAGTTCGTCGACCGCGCATCAAACACCTTTTTCATGCGCGTTGAATGGGACGTCCAGGATTTCTCTATCGAGCGTAAGGATATCGCCGCAACCCTCGAGGTCCTCGCCGCCGCCGGCAGCTTCAGCGGGAAGTGGGAATTATTCTTTTCCGATATCAGGCCGCGGATGGCCGTCTTCGTCTCCAGATACGACCACTGTCTGTGGGACCTGCTGCTCCGCCATCGGGCCGGGGAACTGCGCTGCGACATCCCGGTTGTCATCAGCAACCACGAAGACCTGAAGCCCGTCGCCGATTTCTTCGATATCCCTTATCGAGTGGTACCGGTGACCGCCGACACCAAGGCTCAAGACGAGCGGCGGCAGATGGACATCCTCGGCGAATTCGCCATCGATTTCGTCGTCATGGCCCGCTACATGCAGGTCTTAAGCGAGGATTTCCTGTCGCGCTACCAGAACCGCGTCATCAACATTCACCACTCGTTCCTGCCGGCTTTCGAGGGAGCCAGGCCTTATCATCGCGCTTTCGAGCGGGGAGTGAAGGTCATCGGCGCCACGGCGCATTTTGCCACCGCCGACCTGGACAAGGGCCCCATCATCCACCAGGCGACGCTGCCGATTTCCCACCAGGACACTGTCGATGACCTCATCATCAAGGGCCGCGACATTGAAAAGCGGGTATTATGTGACGGCGTGAAACTCTATATCGCCCGCCGGGTCTTCGTCCACGGCAACCGGACTATTATTCTGTAGCTAATGCGTAACCGTTCGTGGTGAGCCTGTCGAACCATGAACCTGCAGGCCGCAGCTACTTGCCTGCCGCCGCCTTGAGCGCCGCGACGTCTATCTTCTTCATCTGAAAGAAGGCTTTCATCACCCGCTCCCGCTTCACAAGGTCAGGATCCTGCAAAACATCTTTCATCCCGGATGGGACAATCTGCCAGGATACGCCGAATCTGTCTTTGAGCCAGCCACAGGGTTGTTCCTCGCCGTCTTCAATCAACCTATCCCAATAGCGGTCGATCTCCGCTTGGTCCTTGCATTCCACCATGAGTGAAATTGCTTCGTTGAAGGTGAATTGATGCGGTCCGGCGCTGTCCATGGCGGCGAACCATTGGTTCAAGATCATGAAGTCGGCAAACATGATCGTGCCTTGTTTGTCCGGCTCCTGGCCTTCGCCGTAGCGGGCGGTGGTCCCTCGCCTGGAATCGGGAAATACCGAGCAGTACAATTCGATAGCCTCTTCCGCCCGGCCGGCGACTTCGCCCACGAACAAGAGTGAAGGCACAATGAAAGGCCGTTCTTCCCCGCCGGGATTGGACATGATGAGCTGCCAGGAGACGCCGAACTTATCCTGTATCCAGCCGTAACGTTCGGAGAACGGATACTTGCCAAGGGACATGAGCGCCGAGCCGCCGGTCGAGAGTTTCTCCCACAAAGTATCCAGACGCTGCCTGGCTTCGGGATCTCTGGACGGATCGAAATTCAGGAAGAACGACACCGCCGGGGTGAATTTGAATATCGGGCCGCCGTTTAAGGCGATGAATTTGAATCCCTCGATCTGGAACTCGACTGTCATCACCGAGCCTTCTGCCATTCCCGAGACCTTAGCCCCTTCTGCTCCGTAGCGAGTAAGGGCGCCGGCACTGGAGTTTCCGAAGACCGATGTGTAGAAGGCTGCGGCCTCCTCGGCATTATTATCGAACCACAGGTTGGGAGTTATTTTCTGCATTCAGCTTCCCTCTAAGGACTAAAATTACGCCTCGACGATAACCCGGAATCCGCCATAGGCCGCCCTTTTCATGTCGTAAGGCATCTGCTGCTGTTCTGGTGCGTTCATAAATGGGTCCTTCATGACCTTGGCGTTGACCTCGTCGCGGTCCTGCCTGGATTTGAAAACGATGTAGGAAAAGACCACTGTGTCTCCAGGTTTGGCCCCTGCCATCTTAGGAAAAGTGATTCCAACCATCTCGGGCGGCGTACCCTCGGGTAGTTTCGGGTTAAGGTCATCACCGATAGTTTCCACATATTCCAGCGCGCCGTATTTCTTCCAGACCTTGCCGGCTTCCTCGGCCATTTTCCGGTAAGCCGGTAGTTTCCCTTCGGGGACTACAATAACAAATCCGTCTACGTACCTCATCCAAGGACTCCTTCCTGCAACGAAATTCCGGGCGCTATTTGTCCTTTTCCATGTCCCACGGAGACATCAGCTGAAAATAGTTGCCGTCCGGGTCGGCGAAGGTGGCGATTTTTTCGCTTTCCCTCCTCGATTTGGGCAAAGGGACTTCCTCACATGGATTATATTGAGATGGATGTGTTCTCGTTTTACCTGGAGCCCAGGTAGTAATGCCACTCGTCGGCTCTTTCGATTTCTGCTTGCGCCAGGGTGTTGGAATCTATGCCAGGCAGCGGTATTTGGAAACCGCCGGCAACCGGCAATGTTAGGGTGAAATTGGAATACGCCTGAAGCTCGGAGGCAGGCTGGCTGCGCCTTTCGCTCACCGCGGTGGCGATACTTTTTACCGGATGGCTGTCGTTCATCGGATTTCTCGTAATTTTATACATCTGCTGGAAGACAAAATAAATAGGTATTTCTACGTAATTTCACCCGGAAATTCACCAATTCAGAGTGAGCGCTTTTTGATGGCTCGCATAAACGCCAGCAGGCCTCGGATAATGTCGGTCGGTGTCGGCGGATTGCCTGGGATTTTGAAATCCACCGGAAGGATTTTGTCGGCTGCCCCCAGTACGGCATATGAATCTCTGACCAATCCGGTGCCGCAGGCGTCGTCGCCGACGGCGATAACCCAGCCCGGCTGGGGCATGGCCTCATAGGTCTTGCGCGCCGCTTCGGCTATGTTCAGGGTAACAGCCCCGGTGACGATGATGACATCGGCGTGGCGCGGCGAGGCGACAAAACAGACGCCGAACCTTTCGACGTCGTAATACGGTGTGCCTAAATTGTTCAACTCGATTTCGGCGGCATTGTCCGACCCGGTATCCAGTTCCCTGATTGCCAGGCTTCTGCCGAAGACCCGGTCGATCTCCCCCTTCAGCTCGAGTCCGATTTTTTCGAACTCCGACTCATTGAACACCAGCGCCGCCGCGCGTTTAGGTCCCAGGATGTTGCCGATAATTTGCGAAAGGCTCATAGATCGTTCCCGGCGTATGACAGATTCATGCTCTTGTTGATCAGCGGAAAGTCCGGCACGATGTTGCCGATGACCGCATGCTCCATCGCCAGCCAGTTGCTGAATGAAGCGGTGCGCGCCTTCCACCGGTCCAACCGGCCGTTTTTGAAAAAGACCCAGTGCAGGTTCTGGCCTCTGGCCGCTTCGACCGCCGCGGCGGCGTAACCGCTGCCGGGACGGCATTCAGCCCGCACCGGGCCGGTCTCCTCCAGGTTCACCGCATCGCGGATGAGCCGCAGGGACTCCTCGATCTCGCCGGCCTTGACCTGGAAACGCCCCAGCACATCCCCCGCCTCGTCGGTCTGGATTTCCGGCTTCAGCTCCGAATACAGTCCGTAGGGGTGGTCAATCCGGTTGTCGATGCGGGCACCGGAAGCCCGGGCCACCGGCCCGGTCAGGTTCAACGGGGCTATCAGTTCCGGCTTGACTATCCCGGTCGTCTCCAGCCGGTCGATGACCCAAGCGGAGTTGTAAATGTCGTCGAGCGCGGCGTCGAAACGCGACAGGAAGCACTCGGCGTATTCGTGGAGGTCTTCGAGGAAGTCCATCGGGATATCGCGGCTCACCCCGCCCGGGACGATAAATCCTTTAAGAAAGCGCGATCCAGTGAGTTCGGCGTTCCAGCGCAGTATCTCCTCCCGAAGGATGAAAAATGGGGCCGCGCCGGTCGGATAAGCTACGTCCACTACCATACCGGCCAGGTCGCCCAGGTGGCTGTAGATGCGCTCCAGTTCAAGAGCCGCCGTCCGTAGCTCCCAGGCGCGCCGGGGTACAACGGTGCCAGCGACGCGTTCGATGGCCATAGCCAGGCCGCAGGCGTTGGCTGCGCTCTCGTCGCCGGAGACGCACTCCGCCAGCTGCACCGCCGCATTGGCCTCCCGGCCTTCGGCAAGTTTCTCAAGGCCGCGGTGCTTCCAGAAGTGGCGCGTCTCCAGGTTGAATATGGTCTCGCCGATGACGCTGAACCGGAAATGTCCCGGCTCGATGATGCCGGCGTGCACCGGCCCGACCGGTATCTGGTAGATGCCCTCACCCCCGAACTCCCTGAAGGCGTATTCGCGCTCCGGGGTGATCCTGGCCGGGACGACCTTGCCACCATCGAACGATTTCCGCAGCGGGTGGCAGCCGTCGGGATAAACCTCGTGCAGGAACAGCCGGCGGCGGTCGAAGGCGCCGTCGAACTCGATGCCGAAGCCGTCTGACACCTCCCGCTGGTAGTAGCTGGCAACAGGGAATTCGCTGGCGATGGACATACCGCGGTTGCCGGGCAGCCGCACCTCCAGGATGAATAACGCCGGGGCGCCCCGCTGCTCAAAGGCGTAGAAAAGGGTGAAACCCGGAGCCCCGAAAGCCTCGGCCGCCCACAGCCCGACAAGGACCACGCCGGGCTGCCTTTTCAGTTCCTCGGCCGCCTCGACCAGGGCTACGACGCTGATCGAAAGGTATCCCGTGCCGTCTACCCCGGTGCGGCTTCGCCCGTCGAAGCCTTTGGCGACAAGGTGGCTTTCAATGATTGTCATCAGTTCTGCCATATTACCCCTGGAAGCCCAGATCGGCGATAATTACCTTCAAGGCATCACCCAGCCAGCCGGGCAGCCACACCCCCAGCGCCACCAGCAGTACCAGAGAGGCGGCTATCGGCAGCCGCATCGCCGCGGGTGTGTCATAGCGTTCCATCCCGGCATCGCCGCCCTGGGTGAAAGCCCTGATCAGGTAGAAGCCAAAACCCGCCGCCGCCAGCAGGAACGCCGCCAGGACGGCAACGAACAGCGGCAGCGCCTGAGTCGCCGCAGCGACCAGGATGTTGAATTTGGCCAGGAACACTGGGGTGAGCGGCGCGCCGATGGCCGCCGCCGAACCGATGACCAGTCCCCAGGCCGCCAGCGGCTGCAGCCTGAATGGATCCTTAATGGCAAAAAACTTGTTGGAACCGTACTGCCGGTGGAAAATGCCGGCGGAGAAAAAGAGCAGCGCCTTGACCAGGGCGTTGCCCGCCTTGTGGAACAAGGCCCAGAAAAGGGCTGCCGGCGACCCGAGGCCGAAAGCCAGCAGGATCAGGCCTGACTGCTCTATGCCGGAGAAGGCAATCAGTTTCTTGGTATTCGTCCGGGAAATGAGAGCCAGGGCGGCCAGGAACAGGCTGGCGGTGCCGAAGGCTACCAGAAATGGATTAAGAAAGGCTTCGTCGCCGGCCCGGTGGCCCAGGGCCAGCAGCCGGAGGATGGCGTACAGCCCCAGGTTTAAAACAGCGCCGGAAACCACGGCGACCACTGAAGGCGCCCGGACATAGACCGTCGGCAGCCAGGTATGGAACGGCGCGATAGCCGCCTTGGCCCCGAAACCGATAAACAGAAAAACGAAGGCGAAGGTGTACATCCGGGGTTCGATGGAGGCCGCGGCGTCCATAAGGTCAGTCCAGTTGAGCGTGCCGCCGGGGACGACCTCCCTGGACAGGGCGAACAGGATGATGATGCCCACGAAGGCGAACAGCATCGCCGTGGACGTGACGAAGACATATTTCAGCGCCGCGGTGATGTTTTCCCGAGCTTTCAGGGTTACCACCAGCACCACCGAAAAGAGGGTGGACAGCTCGGCAAAGATCCACAGCAGCGCCAGGTTATTGGACAGAAAACCCATGACAATGACCAGCGGCAATAAAGCGAAAGCCCCGTAGAACAGACCCAGCAGGGAGCGCTCGATCTCACCCCGCTCCAGAAGCGAGCCGACATAACCCCGGGCGTATGTTGAGGCCAGTAAAAACAGCGCCGAAGTAATGACCGCCTCGTAAGCGCCCAGGGTATCGGCCATAAGATAGCCGTTATCCATGAAGAAGCGCGGCAAGCCGGAAGCCGCCAGCCAGATTGATAACCCGAGATAAATCACCGCTTCGCCGAGGATCAGGCTGTTGAGCCGCCGGCCGTCGCCTCCGGGCTGAAACCGGCCGATCAAGAAGGCCGCGGCGGCGGCGATCACCGCCGGGACGGCATAGCCGAATATAATCAAGCTGTCCATCAGTCTTCGAAGTCCAGACCCAGCTGGTTCAGGCGCTTGTGGAAAGCCTCGACGGATGAGTCGATGCCGAAAGCCAGCACCGCCGAAAGGACGATGATCATCAACAGGTCAATGATGATAAGAACTTCGATGATAAAGGGCATTTCGGCGATGAACATGGAAAACAGCAGCACGCCGTTTTCCATCGACAGGTAGCCGATAATCTTGGTGATCACCTTGCGCCGGCTCATGATCACCATCATGCCCATGAGCGCCAGCGACACACCGATAACCGCGCCCAGGATGAACAGGCGGGATACCTCAAGCGCCGGCGAAAGGGCGCTGAACGCCTGATAGACCACGAAGAAAAGCCCGGTCGAAAGGATAATCGATCCGATGGGCGTCAGGTAATGAAACTCCAGGTCGCGCTTGATCGGCATGACCGCCAGCAGCCGCCTCAGGAAAAAGGGAATAATTATCACCTTCGAGGCGACGGTAAGTACCGCCATGAACAGCAGGCTGGCTGTACCCTCCCGGGTAAAGAGCGCCAGCGCTACCGCCGCCAGAATAGCCGACTGGGCGGCGTAGATTGAAAACAGCGAGACTAAAGAACGCTGGGTGATGATCAGAGCGGCCGAGCCCAGCACCAGCACCAGCAGTATTTTTATAAAGTCGTCGCCGATGATGAGTTCGTTCATGCTAAAAGCTCGAAGACGATAGTCACAAAAGAGAAAAACAACGCCAGCATGAAGAAGCTGGGCAGCCGGAATAAGCGGATCTTAGCCATTAGCGACTCGAAAACGCCGATGACCGCCGCCAGCGCCAGGGCTTTAAGTCCGAAACTAAGCATTGAAACGGCGATGGCCGGCAAGGTCGCCTCGGCTGCCAGGCCCCAGGGGAAAATAATATTGATCAGGATAGCCATCAGCACCGTTTGCTTGACGCCGTAGGAAAGTTCCATCAAAGCCAATTTCGGTCCGGTCTGTTCCAGGAGCATCGCTTCATGGATCATCGTCAGCTCCAAGTGAGTCTCGGGGTTGTCCACCGGGATCCGCGCCGTCTCGACGATGAGAACGATGAACAGGGACATGCCGATAAGGATAAGCGTCGGGTACTGCGCCAGCGAGGCGCCCAGAACAGCGGCGAACATCTCGGGAATGTCGGTCGTTTTGAGTACAAACGCCAGGGCTGCCGCAGAAGTGATGGTCACCGGCTCGATAATGGCCGAAAGGCTCATCTCGCGTGATGAACCCATGCCCCCGAAGGTGGAGCCGGCGTCGAGGCCGGCCAGCGCCATGAAGAATTTGGCCGAGACCAGAAGATATAAAAACAGGATGACGTTGCCCGGGGCGCCCTCAGCGGACGGCAGGAACACCACCGGCACCATCGCCGCCGCCGCCAGCAGGAAACCGATATTGAGGTACGGCGCCAGGCGCATGATGAATGAAGTGTTCTGGGAGTAGATGATTTCTTTCTTCAGAAGTTTGGCCAGGTTGTAGTAGCCCTGGAGCAGCGGCGGGCCGACGCGCCCCTGGCTCAGCGCCTTGACCTTCTTGATCGCCCCGAGCAGCAGGGGAGAAATGGCGGTGATGAAGCCGATATTCAGGACGGCATACAGCAGGTATTCCGCCATTACAGCCACCTCCCTACCGCCAGCAGCAGGATGACAATGACCACGAAAGCATAGAGGACGAAGGCGTCAAGGTCTACGTTATGCAGCCGGGAAACAAATCCGGACAACCGCTGGACCAGCCTGGCAGCCGGTAGATAAATGCGCTCTTCGAAGAACTGCAGCGTGTGGATCTCGCCCGAACCCCCGGTGACGATGGATTTGTCCCTGTCGGCATACTCCCGGCGCAGCGACTTTCTGGTTCTGAAGATCGGGCTGAATATGGTGACGATCGGCTCGGAAAAGCCGGAGGCGGTATATTCCATCTTGCTGTTCTGACGGTGGATGCCGCAGCCCCAGGTCTCAGAGAGGCGCACTCTCGACCCGGAACGCCGCACCAGGAAGACCGCCAGGCCGAAGATCGCGCCGGTGACGGCGGTCACCGGCAGCAGGTCGATCAGCGGCAGGTCGAAGCCGGCGGCTCTGAATATCTGGGCGCTGAAGATACCCAGGACCACGCAGGCGGCGGCCAGTATCCCCGGGCCGATGAGCATCGCCCGGGGCGCCTCGACGGCTTGCTCCGCTTCTTTGGACCGCGGCAGCGCCAGAAATACGGCGCCGAAAGCTTTCACGAAACAGGCGGCGGCCAGGGCGCTCATCAGGGCAAAGGCGGCCAGGGCGGTGAATAAAAGCACCGCCGTCAGCGGGCTGGGCACCTGGAAAGCCCCCAGATAAGCCTGGAATAGCATCACTTCGGAAGCGAAGCCGTTTAAAGGCGGCAGGGCGGAGATGGCGGCGGCGCCGATAAGGAAGATGACCGCTGTGGCCGGCATCCGCTTCACCAGCCCGCCCATTTCTTCGATGTTGCGGCTGTGGGTGGCGGCCACCACCGAACCGGCGGTCATGAACAGCAGGCTCTTGAAGACGGCGTGGTTCAGGGTGTGGAATAATGCCCCGAAAAGCGAAAGGTCAGCCAGGGCGGCAAGCGAGTAGTGGCTGAAGATGACGTATAGCCCCAGCCCGATGACAATGATGCCGATGTTCTCGATGGAGTGGTAGGCCAGCAGCTTTTTGAGGTCGTGCTCTTTCAGAGCATAGATGACTCCCAGAACCGCCGACACGATGCCGAAGACCAGCAGCACCGTACCCCACCACAGTTCGGGCGAGAGCACGTCCAGGAGTATCCGAACCAGGCCGTAGACCGCCACCTTTATCATCACCCCGGACATCAGCGCCGATATATTCGAAGGCGCCGCGGCGTGGGCGAAAGGCAGCCATTTGTGGAAGGGCATGACCCCGGCTTTGGTACCGAAGCCGATGAAAAAGGCGCCGAAGATGAGTCCGGCGGCGGCTGGAGAAAGGTCGGCGGCGCCGATGTTGAAGGTTCCCGTATATCGATGCAGCAGGAGAGCGCCCAGGAGCAGAAAGAGCGTCGAAAACTGGGTCATCACCAGATAATAGACCCCGGCTTTGGCCGTCTCGGCTCGGTCGCGCTCGTAGAGGACGAGGAGGAGCGAAGATAGAGACATCATTTCCCAGAAAAAAATGAGGGCGAAGAAGTTAGCCGAAGCCGCGACCAGCCCCATCGAAAGGATGAACACCGCCATGGCGGCGGTTAAAAAATCCCGCTGGCGGCCGCCGGCGCCGTGCTCGATGTACTTCAGGGAATAAACGGCGGTGCACAAAGCCACCGCGGCAATGATCAAGCAGAAGAAAGCCGACAGCCGGTCCAGGTGGAAAGCGAAAGCCAGATCCGGCGCCAGGCGGTAGAGGGTGAAATCAACCGCGGCGCCGTCGGCCAGGACACCCGCCGAGGCCGCCATCCAGGCGACCGTGCCGGCGATGACCAGCGCCAGCGCTGCCTTCCGCCGCCCGGCGCCGGAGTCCCCGCCGCCGATGACGCCCGCCGCCGCCGCCAGCAGCATGAGCCCTGCCCCGCCGAGAAAGAGCGCCTGTATCACCTTGTTTTAATGTCCATTGGGCAGAAAAGCAAAAGGAAGTCCCGCGGGACTTCCCCTCCGTTCTCCCCGGTCAGCCGGCCGGTATGTCGTCGCTGTTGATGGGAATTATTCTATTCGCCCCGGCCGTGAAGTGTCAAGGACATCGAGCCGAAAAACCCCGAAAGCAACCGACCGTTTCTGAACCCTTCGTCGAGGGGTGAAGTCGCAAAAAGAGAGGGCGGCCCCTCGGATGAAGGGCCGCCCTCTGCCTGAAGGGAGGAGGCGCTAATTGATGTTGTAGATGACCTGCACGGTGACCACGATCTCGCTCTCTCCGGCCAGGACAGGGGTGACTGAACTCTCAGCGCCGGCCTTGGAATCAATGGCCATCGGCGGGGTGACCCGGCCGCCGCCGTAGGTTGAATCTGATACGAAGCTGACCGAACCCAGGGACACGCCGGTGACTCTGGCGATCTGCTCCGCCTTCGCCTTGGCATCCAGAAGAGCCAACTCGCGGGCCTGATCCATCGCCGCGGCGGTATTGTCGACTGAGAAGTAGATGGTGTTGACCCTGACCGCGTTGCCGGCCGCCGCCACCGCGGCGTCAATGACCTTGCCGGCGTTGGCAACCACCCGCACCTTGACCTCTACGGTATTGGTTACCTGGTAGGCGCGGATGGTGCTGCGCCCGGTCTCTTTGTCATAATCGTAAACCGGGTAGATGTTGAAACCCTGGGTCTTGATGTCCTTTTCAGCCACGCCCTGCGCCTTGAGCGCGGCCACCAGGGCATCCATAGCGGAGGCGGCTTTCTGGTTGGCCGCCGCCAGGGTGGCATCCTCAACCTGAACGCCGAGCGACAGGTTGGCGGTGTCCGGGGTGACGGTAACCTTGCCTTCGCCGTTGACCCAGATGCCCACCTGCTGGGTGGTGTTGATCAGATTGCCGGACTGGGCCGCGGTAAAGCCCATCGCCCCGATGCCGAGCGCGATCACCATGATCGCCGAGACAGCTATGATAGCTCCCTTTTTCATCTTTCTTTCTCCTTGTCTGTTTTCACTGGTTTCAATAAGGTATAACGGCAGCGCCGTGCAAAGGTTAGCAGTACCGTTTTCGGCAGCCTCCTGATACTATTGGTTTAATGAAGGGACTCTACATCATCCTCCTGGAACTTCCACAGTCCGCCGCCGTCCGCGCCCGTCGCCGCGCCTTCGCCCTGGAACCAGGCTTTTACGCCTACGTCGGCTCCGCCATGAACAGCCTGGAAGCCCGGATCGCCCGCCACCTGTCGCCGGACAAAAAACGGCACTGGCACATTGACTACCTGCTTGAACATGCCATTGTCCGTTATGTGCTGTCAGCCGAGTCGGATGCCGATCTTGAGTGCCTGCTCGCCGGCGGTCTGGCCGATGCCGCGGTCATATCCGGATTCGGCTGCTCCGACTGCCGCTGCCGGTCGCACCTCTTCTTCAGCCCCGACCTCAATGATTTGACATCTCGGGCCTCCGGAGCATTCCGGGCGGCGGGTCTCGATCCTCGAACGGTGAGGATAAGTGATACTCAGCTTCAACGATCGCGTGCTCAGGGCATCTGAGGTTGTTGACCGGTAGGCCTCGGCTGTTATAATAGTGCGGGTTCAGGAGACATTTTGAAAACACTCAAAGCCGCTGTTATCGAAATCGCCTACATCCTCGGCGGCGCGCTTATCATCTTCGTTCTTTTCCAGTTCACCTTGCAGAACTCCATTGTTGACGGCACCTCAATGGAGCCGAACCTGATGGACGAGGACCGGCTGCTGGTCAGCAAAGTCAGCTATGCTTTCGGCGAGCCCCAGCGCGGCGATATCATCGTCTTCCCTTCGCCTTACGAAGACGGGCGTGAGTTCATCAAGCGCATCATCGGCCTGCCCGGCGAGACGGTGCACATCGTCTCCGGCACCGTTTACATTGACGGCACCGCCATTGAAGAGCCTTATCTGGTCAACCGCGACCAGCGCAGCTACCCGGCCGTCACCATCCCCGAAGGCCAGTATTTCGTCCTCGGCGACAACCGGCCGGTCAGCCTGGACTCGCGTCAGGGCTGGACGGTCAGCCGCGACGACGTCCACGGCAAAGCCTGGGTCGTTTTCTGGCCCCTCGGCAGCTTCGGCGGCGCCCCGAATTACGGCTTCCCGGAGACCGCTGCCCTGCTGTTGCCGCTGGCGTGCATCCCCCGCCGGTTGAAAGGAAGCGAACCATCGAAAACGTAGAAGAGTTATTCATCAGTTCCGGCGCCGTGCTCAAGGGGCACTTTTTGCTTACTTCCGGCCTGCATTCGCCGGTCTACTGGGAGAAATTCCGTATTATCGAAAATCCCGCGGCCGCCGTACCCCTGTGCCGTATGATCGCCGATCACTTCAAGGGCCGGGGCATCGAACTGGTCGTCGGACCCACCACCGGCGGCATTATCCTGGCATTTGAGGTCGCCCGCCAGATGGGTTTACCGGCGGCCTTCGCTGAAAAAGTCCCTTCCGGCGAGCGGGAGTTCCGCCGCGGCTTCAAGATCGCCCCCGGCCGGAAGATACTGGTTGTCGACGACATCCTGACCACCGGCAAGAGCATCCGGGAGGTCTTTGAGGCGGTTAAGAAGCATCGGGGTGACATCGTCGGCGTCGGCGTGCTGGTTGACCGCTCGGAAGTCCCGCTGGACTTCGGCACCCAGTTGTACTCCTGCCTCCGCGCCGCCACGCCGGCGTTCCAGCCTGAGGCTTGCCCGCTATGCCGGGCCGGGCTGCCGCTGATCAAGCCCGGGAGCAGCTAGTGGACACGGCGCTGGTCATTGCCGCCGCCGTCCTCGGTGCCTTTGCCGTCATCTATCTAAACTATTATGTCATCCGGAGGCGATTTGAGTCGCGCTTCCGTGAGTGGCAGGTCCAGGAACAGGCTTACTGGAAGTCGGAAGTGCTCCGCGCCTCCAGACAGGCGGTAACTCAGAGCCGGGCGGTTCTGGGAGGTAAATTCACTGAACAAATGGCGCCGTTTCTGCCGGAGTTCAAATACGACCCCACCGAGGCCCGCTTCATCGGCAGCCCTATCGACTTCGTCGTCTTTCCCGGCTTGTCGGCCGGCGACCCCAGAGAGGTAGTTATTCTCGAGGTTAAAGGCGGCGTCAACTGCCAGCTCACTCCATCGGAACGGAAGATCCGGCAGCTGGTTGAGGACGGCATGGTCCGCTGGGAACTGATTGAACGTCCCTGTCCGCCGGATTCAGGAAACCCGGTTTAACTGAAGCGGGAGGGAACATCCGCCCCTCCCGCTTTCCGATCCTGATGACTAGTGAGTTTCCTGGAACAGGTAGGCCGCCAACTGCCGCTGGGCATCCGGTCCAAGGTCCTGGGCGGGATAGTGATCAGCGATGCGGTCGTACAATGACGGCGCGCTGCTGAAAGCCTTGATCGTGTCGGAGTTCGGCCGGATATCCGGGCCCAGACCGCCCTCGCGGTTCGCCCCGTGGCAGAAGGCGCACTGGTCAGCGTAAAGCTGAGCCGTGCTGGCCACGGTCGTGAACGGGGGGTTGCTGGTGGTCGTGCCGCCGCCGTTGGTGGTGCAGGCAGAAAGCCCGATTGCGCCGATGATGACCAGAACCAGGAGTGCCGGGATCATTTTCTTGCTGTTCATCTTCTGCTCCTTCATTTTCGGGAACTAACCCCATTGTATAACAGCATTTTGGGAAGTCGTTAAAACCGGCGCAGCCAGCTGTAAAGGAGCTGGTCAGGAGCGATGAGAAAAGAAGTAATTGGTGCCATCGGGTAGATTTGAACTACCGACCAAGGGCTTATGAGTCCCCTGCTCTGCCGCTGAGCTACGATGGCATACAGATTGCGATAACCGGGAAATCATTCTATAATCCGCCGCCTCAGCCTGTCAATCCGAGGCTCTTACTAGTTCCAAAGTCCTAGTTCTTTTTGACCTCGAGCGGCGGCCGGCGTATAATTCGGCGGTAATCATTTGAAAATCCCCGCTAAAAGGAGGTGATAAGCATGTCCAGGACGCCCTTCCACCGCCGCACCTGACGGAACCTTTTCGGCGCGGGTGCCGCGCCCGGGACTGCTTACGCCTCCATTCCGTCGGTGTTTTTGGCTAACTAGCCGGACACTTCCTCAGTTGCATTACGACGTGCGGAGGCAAATCCGCCGTTTTTCTTTTTACGGGCTTCTCAGCCGCGATTGGAATCTTCGGCCGCAGTCCCTCGAATGTGAGTTTGTCCTTGCGAGTTTGGTTTGCCGTTACGGCCAACCGCGGCAATCTACCAGGTTAGAAAACATTGAGAGGATTTGACATGGTTTTAACCGAAAACGAACAGATGTGGTCTGAACTGGGCATCGACCTGGCCTCCCACGGCCAGTTAATGAACGCCCTGGGACCGATCTACCAGGAAATTTACCTCGGCCAGAAGAACCGCCCAAAGGGCATGGGCTTCTACGACTTCGTCGTCGGCGACATCCACGGAATAAGGGTCAAGGAACTGCGGGAGCACGCCAAATCCGGCGGCAAAGTCGTCGCCACCTATTGCGTTTTCGTGCCGGAGGAGTTCTGCTGGGCATCTGGCGCCATCCCCATCAGCCTGTGTGCCGGCACTGCCTTCTCCATCCCCGCCGCCGAGGAAGTGCTGCCCAGAAACACCTGCGCCCTCATTAAATCTTCCTTCGGCTTCAAGCTGGGCAGGCTCTGCCCCTACGTCCAGGTTTCGCATCTCATCGTCGGCGAGACCACCTGCGACGGCAAGAAGAAAATGTTTGAACTTCTCGCCGAGCACCAGCCGGTCTACGTCATGGAAGTGCCCAACAAGCGCGGGCCAGCCGGCCGCGCCCTGTGGCAGCAGGAAGTCCGCGACTTCAAAGCTAAGATCGAGGAACTGACCGGCAACCGGATCACCGCCGAAAACCTCGGCGAGGCCATCAAGAAGGTCAATGCCCGCCGCCGCGAGTTCAAGCGTTTGTCGATGCTTCGCGCCGCCGACCCCGCCCCCATCTCCGGCAAGGACGCCCTCCTCGCCACTCAGGTATCGATGTACGACGACGTCGAACGCGAGACCCAGATCATGAAAGCCCTGAACGAGGAACTAGAGGAACGGGTGAAAAACGGCGAGGGCGTCTTCCCCAAGGGCGCCAAGCGCATCCTCATCTCCGGATCGCCTATGGCCATCCCCAACTGGAAGCTGCACCACATCATCGAGAGCGCCGGGGCGGTGGTCGTCGGCGAGGAGTCCTGCACCGGCAGCCGATTCTTCAACGAGCTGGCGCCCGAGGGCATTACCGACCTCGACGAGATGGTGACCGCTCTGGCCGACCGCTACTTAAAAACCAACTGCGCCTGCTTCACTCCCAACTGCGAGCGCCTGGACGACATTATCGGCATGGCCAAGACGCTCATGGCTGACGGCGTCATCCACTACAACCTGCAGTTCTGCCATACCTACGCCAACGAAGCCATCCAGGTGGACAAAGCCCTGGAAAAGGCCGGCATCCCGCTGCTGCGCATCGAGACCGACTACTCCGACGAGGACGCAGGCCAGCTTAAAACCCGCATCGACGCGTTCCTGGAAACGTTGTAGTGTTTCTTCCCTTTTGAAAATGGGGACTAAGGGGGATCTAGAATGCCGGGATGCAGAAATCGAGGTCGTGTTAGATGATCACCGCCGGCCTTGACGTCGGGTCCCGCACCATCAAGCTGGTGCTGTTCGCCGATGGACACATTGTCCACTCCGCCGTCGCCGACAGCGGCCTGAAGCCCGTCGACCGCTGCCGCCGGCTGCTCGACAGCCGCTCGTTCGATAAACTGATGGTGACCGGCTACGGCCGTGATTTGGTGGCGCCGGGGCTTTCCGGCGCCACCATTTCTGAGATCTCCGCGCAGGCGGCCGCTGTCCGTTTCCTCTACCCGGACGCCTCAAGCGTCATCGACATCGGCGGCCAGGACTCCAAGGTCATCCGGCTGTCGCCAAACGGGGTCCAGAAGTTCGAGATGAACGACCGCTGCGCCGCCGGCACTGGCAAGTTTTTGGAGATCATGGCCCGCGCTCTCGAACTCTCGATCGACGATTTCGCCCGTACCGCCCTCAACGCCCAGCGCTCGGTAACCCTCAACTCGCTCTGTACCGTGTTCGCCGAATCCGAGGTCGTATCGCTCATCAACAAAGGGGAGGACGCCCACGCCATAGCCCTCGGCCTGCACCAGGCCGTCGCTTCCCGTGTCGGCTCGATGGCAAAAAGGGTGGGCATGGCCGACAGGCTAATATTCTCCGGCGGCGGCGCTAAGAATCCCTGCCTGGTCAGGTTGCTGGAGGAGAAACTAAGCCTTAAAATCACCGTGCCGGAGGAGCCGCAAACCACCGCCGCCCTCGGCGCCGCCATAATCGCCTCTCTCCAACCTCCCTCTCCCTCGACGGGAGAGAGACCAGGGGTGAGGGTGCCGTAGCCAAACGATCCAGGACGATACGAAAACAGGAGATAGAAAATTATGCCCGAAGTAATCGACGCCCGCGCCAAGCCCTGCCCGCAGCCCGTTCTGCTGGCCGCCGAGGCTCTCAAACGATCGGATGACGTGACCGTCATTGTAGATAACGCCGGTTCACAGCATAACGTCGTCAAGTTCGGTAAAACCCAGGGCTGCGGCGTCTCGGCGGAGATCAAACCCGACGGTATCTACGTCCGTCTGACCAAAACGGCCGCCACTCCGAAACCCGAACCGGCGAATGCTACGGGAATCGTCATCTTCATCGGTTCGGACGTCATCGGCCGCGGCGAGAATACTGAACTCGGCAGCCTCTTGATGCAGAGCTTCCTTAACACCCTCCAGTCCCTGCCCGGCCGCCCCGAAACCATCATTTTTATGAACAACGGCGTTAAGCTGGTGACCCAAGGCTCCCACGTTTTGGGCGAACTCAAGCAGCTTGCCGACTCCGGCATCGAACTGCTGGCCTGCGGCACCTGCCTGTCACGGCTGGGACTGGCTGACAAAATTGCGGTGGGGCAGGTCTCCAACATGTTCACCATCGCCGACACCATGCTTCGGGCGGCGAAAGTTGTCAGCCTGTAATATCTCCTCTCCCGCGGCCTCGCGGGAAAGGACTAAGGTGAGGGCTGCAGCTTGCCTTGACCCGCTATCCCTCGCCTGTTACAATGCCGCCGTCTGAACGCTCGTTCAACGGAATTACATGACGATAGATTTCACCACCGACGGCGCCATTGCCGTCATCACCCTGAACCGCCCCGAGGCTTATAACGCCCTTGATCTGGCGCACCTCCGCGCCCTTTCCGATGCCGTCGCCCGCTTCGAGGCGGATCCCAGCCTCCGGGTCGCCGTCATCACCGGCACCGGCAAAGCCTTCTGCGCCGGCGCCGACATCGGCGAAACCCTGCCCTTGATGAAGGAAAATGGCACTAAAAGCCTGCCGCCGACCATCATGCGCGGTCAAACCTGTTCCAAACCCCTTATCGCCGCCATTAACGGTCTTGCCCTGGGCGGAGGGTTGGAACTGGCTTTAGCCTGTGACCTGCGCGTCGCTGGCTCGCAGGCCAAGCTCGGCCTGCCCGAAATCGGCCTGGGGCTCATTCCGGGTTGGGGCGGCACCCAGCGCCTGCCGCGGCTCATCGGCGGCGGCCGGGCGGTGGAGATGATCCTCACCGGACGTGCCATCGACGCCGCAGAGGCCGAGCGCATCGGCCTGGTCAATAAGGTTGTCCCGGACGGCGAGGTATTGGCCGCCGCCCTGGACACAGCCCGCCTCATCTCCGAGAAATCGGCGGACGCGGTCCGCTTCGCCAGAGAAGCAATGCAAAAAGGCTTCGACATACCCCTCGCTGAGGCGCTCGACCTGGAAGCGGCCCTCGAAGACGCCGCCCTCCAAACACCGGGCTTCAACGATGGTCTCAACGCCTACCGGGAAAAACGTCGAGCGCACAAAAACAAATCCTGATACAAAAATATCGAAAAAGCCTGTCGAATCCATGAACGGCAGATATCCGGGTAAGGAGAATAAATGCCAATCAAAAAAGTGGGCGTGGTTGGTTTCACCGGGGTCATGGGTGCCGGCATCGTCCAGCTCTGCGCCCAGTCCGGCTACCAGGTTGTCGGTTTCAGCCGCAGCCCCGAACGGATGAAAAAAGCTTTGGCCACCATTGAAAAACACCTCTCCCGGCTGGTGGAAAAAGAGAAGATCACCGCCGATGAGCGCCAGGCTGTCCTTGCGCGCATCGCCACCGCCGATACCATGACTGCCTTGGGCGACTGCGACCTGGTCATCGAAAGCGCCGTCGAGAACATGGAACTCAAAAAAAGCATCTTTGCCGAGATGGATGCCGTCTGCCGCCCCGATGCCATCCTGGCCACCAACACCTCGTCGCTGTCGATCATTGACCTGGCCATGGCGACGCGGCGCCCCAATCAGGTCCTCGGCCTGCATTTCTTCAACCCGGCGCCCCTGATGCCGCTGCTGGAGGTGGTCAAGACCATCGCCACCTCCGACGAGACGCTGGCGGCCGGCAAGGCCTTCGGCGAAAGCCTGGGCAAGACCATCATCGTCGCCCGCGACGCTCCCGGCTATATCGTCAACACCCTGCTGATTCCATACCTGTTGAACGCTATCCGCATGCTGGACCGCGGCCAGGCCGCCCGCGAGGATATCGATACCGCTATTAAGGCAGGCCTGAATTACCCCATGGGTCCGCTGCAGGTGGCGGATTACATTGGCCTCGATGCGCTCCTCTTCATCGCCAATATCATGTACGAGGAGTCCAAGGAGCCGCAGTACGCCGCGCCGCCCCTTCTAAAGAAGATGGTCACTGCCGGCTGGCTGGGGCGCAAGTCCGGCAAGGGCTTTTACGAGTACCGGTAACATCAGCAATTTGGTTAACGACCATTTTTCGGTTGATTTATACGATGGAGTCATTCCATGGCAACGGCTTATGATCAACCTCCTCGCTAGTAATATTGTAGCTTTTCATAAGGTCCTGCGTTTCACTATCGAGTTTGGTCGCCAAAGCTTTTAGAGCAAGCAGTGAACTCGTATCAGCGGAAACTCTATCAGTTACGTTCGACTCGATCGCTTTTTTCATCGAATCCAACCTTGTGATGATCTCCCCGAGGAAAATAAAGCTTGCCCTGATTTGTGCTCGGAAGATCGAGAGTTTATGCAAATACCAGAGCTTTTGGAGATCTTCTTGCGTCGCTTTCAACTTGGCGACAGCAGTTGGGAAACTCTGTGCGAAAGTTTGAACCTCAACCAATCTAGTCTCGGTATTGAACTTTGGCATCGAGGAGAGTAAAGAATGTAATATTCCGTACAGATCAATTGAATTGAGGTCTCTTAGGGCATTCACGACGACCGGTTTTATAACCTCCTCAGGCATGGTAAAGGTATCCTGGTAATGGAATAGATAACGCCGGGAGATCGTGCCTTCGGTTTTGAATTCAAGATAAGGCAAGCTCATGGGATCAATATCGAGTTCATAAATTAATGATTGCCCGGGGAAAAGTACTTCCCCATATTCGCTTTCTCTCGGCGTAATGTCTGGGAAAATTACTTTATCCGTTCGGGTAAATGTTTTGTTTAAAAGTCCCCTTCTTTTTGAATCGTTCTGCCAAGGGGTTTCAACCGATGAAGGGGTATGATCCTTAAAAGTTTCGGGGATTCTCTTTATTCGAACTTTCGGGCTTGAAGGACGATAGATTGAAGCCCCATCGCTGCCCGTAATTGCGATGGATAATCCGACCCCGGTGAAAACAACACGTGGTTTCTTTGATTCCTCAGGCGCTGAGTTGGTAATCTGAATTTTGATAGTTGGTTCGGACTCTACACCGAGAATCTCGATTTGAGTGGTCAGATACGCATGTAAAGCTTCAAAACACGATAGGGGATCAACAATTGGATTTGTGCTCGTACTCCCCGCTGTTACGTTCAGGGGTATCCTCCTCAGGTTGAAAAAGATCGGTGAAATTCCTTTTTCTTTAGCTAGCGAGTATATAGAAGCCAATGATTCTGCATCCGGTACCGTGACTCCTGTCTCCCAACGAGAGAGTGTGTTCGGAGGTACATCGAGCATCTCAGCCATCTTTGTCTGCGTGATTCCTAGCCCTTTACGAATCTCGACCAGGGCGTCGCCACTGAACTCGTATTTACCTTGCTTGGTTGGTGTCATTCCCTTTCTCCTTCTAACACTGATCGTGGAGAATATTAGCACTATATGGAATTATTGTCAACATATTAAGTTATTTGCTCATCATATATGATGATATTTAGGACTGCCTATTTCACTTTTACACACTATCCACAATCGTCGAGCGCCAAGGTCATCGTCAGCGGTAAAGCCGTTATCGAGGTTATCCCGGATCCGTCTGGTCAAACCGGGTAACCCCGTTCTATACTGTCTCCAGCCTTATGGGAGAATCGATACTGGATGGCGGCGGCCTGCTGCCTTTCGTCCTGGCCGCGCTCGGCCTGCTGGTCGGCGCCTACGGGACGCTTATCGGCGTCGGCGGCGCTCTGGTGCTGGTGCCAGCCCTGCTGTTCCTGTACCCCGATGCCGACCCGCTGGTCATCACCGCCGTATCGCTGGCCGTCGTCCTCATCAACGGTCTCGGCGCCGCCTACGCTTACGGCCGGCAGAAACGCGTTGACTATAAAACCGGCCTGCTCTTCGCCGCCGGTACCCTTCCGGGACTGCTGCTCGGCATCTGGACACTGCACCAGGTAAGCCGGCCGTCGTTCAGCCTCATTTTCGGCCTGGTGATGCTGCTTATCTCCGCCGTCCTGATCCTGAAACCGCACCCTGAAAGCCTGCCGTCGGATGCCGGCGGCCGCCGCCGGTACAACCGTCCGCTCGGTTTTTCGTTGAGCGCGGCTGCCGGGTATTTGGCCGGTCTGCTCGGCATCGGCGGGGGCATCATCCATGTCCCGGTGATGACCCACATCCTGCGCTTTCCCGCCCATGTCGCTACCGCCACCTCCAGCTTTATCCTGGTCTTCACCGCCCTGGCGGGCAGCCTGATTCACCTGAGCGCTGGGCGGTACGGCGATGACTGGAGCATCATCATCTGGCTGGCGGCCGGCGTGATCTTCGGGTCTCAGATCGGCGCCCGGTTATCCCGGAGATTGCGCGGCAGCGTCCTCATCCGGCTGCTGGCCGTCGCCCTGGCGCTGACCGGCCTCAGGCTTATATTGGCTTAGCGTCCGACATAGCGAATGTGTACTCTCCGGCTGGTAGTTTGTGCTACAATTAGCCCCAAAACTGGAGTAAGGCAGTAGGCCCATGGCGGTTGTTCAGAACTCAAAAATCCCAAAGCTCCGCATGGAAAGCGTCGAGTTCGGCGGCCTGGTATGGTACGACGTCGAGCGCCCCACCGAGACCGAAACCCTGCATTTGTCGCAGAATTTCTCTTTTCACCCGCTGGACCTGGATGATGTCCTGTCCAAGCGCCAGCGCCCCAAAATAGATGAATACAAGGACTATCTCTTTTTCGTTTTCCATTTCCCGGCTTACAACAAAGCTGAACGCCTGCTGATGCCCTCACAGCTTTCGGTCTTCATCGGCCAGGGCTACCTCATCACCCTCCACTCCGGCAACCTGAAACCGTTGATGAAGCTCTTCAGGGAGTGCGAACTGGACGAGGAATCCCGCAAGGAATACATGCGCCACGGGCCCGGCTACCTCCTCTATCGCATCGTGGACCGCCTGGTGGACTACTGCCAGCCTATCGTCAATAAAATCCTGGACAGCATGGACGCCATCGAGGACGAGATATTCGCCCGCCGGCGCCGCAGCGGCACGGTACGCGACATCTCCATGCTGCGCCGCGACATCATCACCTTCCGCCGCACCATTTGGCCGATGCGGGCGGTCATCGCCGGCCTGGAACCCAAGATCAAGCGTTATATCGACACCGACCTGAACGTCTACTTCGGCGACCTTATAGACCATGTGGATAAAATCTGGGACGGTCTTGACGAAACCAAAGAAGTCATCGAAGGGCTGTCTTCAACCTTCGATTCTATGTCTATCAACAACTACAACGAAGGCATCCGCATCCTCACCATATTCGCTACCATCTCTCTGCCGACCCTGCTTGTCGCCAGCATTTACGGCATGAACATCGACCTGCCGTTCCAGCACACGGAGCACACCATCATCATCGTCGGCCTGCTGACCCTGGCGGCGACTACCATCACCGCCGCCGTCCTGCGCTGGCTTAAGATCATCTGAACCCTGAAAGGAAAGAATCCTTTGCACGTTTCCCAGCGCCTTATCGTGGTGGCCGCCCTGTTCGTCACCTGCCTCATCACCGCTAATATCATCGCCGTCAAACTCATCTCCGTCGGGGCGGACATCGTTCTGCCAGCCGCCATTCTGGTCTTCCCCCTGTCTTATCTCATCGGCGATGTCCTGACTGAAGTCTACGGCTTCGCCTGGGCCCGCCGGGTAATCTGGCTCGGTTTTTTATGTAACCTTATCTTCGTCGGATTCGCCTGGCTCGGTGGCTTGCTGCCGGGCGCCTCGTTCTGGCAGGGACAGGCGGCTTATGAGGCGATACTGGGCTATACCCCTCGCCTGCTGCTGGCTTCGTTTTCCGGTTATCTTATCGGCAGCTTCGCCAACGCCGCCGTCATGTCGAAGATGAAGCTCTTAACCCGCGGCCGGCACCTGTGGAGCCGCACTATCGGCTCGACCGTCGTCGGCGAAGGGCTGGATTCGATGGTCTTCATCACCATCGCCTTCATCGGCACCCCGGCTTTCGCCCCTGTTTTCATTCTTTACCACTGGGCGGCCAAGACGCTTATCGAGGTGGCGGCGACACCGCTGACCTACGCCGTGGTCAATTACCTGAAAGGCGCGGAGAAAATTGACGTCTACGACGCCGGTATCAGCCTCAATCCCTTCACCCTGAAGGAAGCCCGGCGTTGAAAGTGCGCTTCCTGGGTGCCCACAACTGCGAGACCGACGCCGCCGGCATGATGTGCCTGCTCGTTGACAGCCGGATCGTGCTTGACGCCGGCGCCCTGACCCGCAACCTGCCGCTTGATGCCCAGTTCGGCATCCAGGCGGTGCTCCTGACCCACGGCCACTACGACCACTTCCGGGACATCCCGATGCTCGGCATGAACCTCTTCCTCAACGGCCGGAGCGTGGACGTCTATGGGTCTGATGACGCCCGGCGCGCCCTGGCGGAGCACGTCCTGAACGGCGGCATTTATTCCCGTTTTTTTGACCATCCGGAGGGCAGCCCGACGCTTCGGTATCATGTCGTCGAACCCGGAACCTCTTTCCAGCTGGGTGATTATGAAATCCTGCCGGTAGCTTTACCGCACCCGGTGCCGGTGCTCGGCTACCAGCTGACCGACGCTTCCGGGCGCAGGTTCTTTTATTCCGGCGACACCGGAGCCGGCCTTTCCGCATGTTTCGGCGATATTGACCCTCACCTCATGGCCATCGACGTCACCGCGCCCTCGCGCTATACCGCCTTTTTTGCCGCCCGGAATCAGCACCTGACCCCGGAGACCCTGGCCGCTGAGCTCGAAGCCTTCAAAAAGCTGAAAGGTCATTTGCCCCCCGTGGTTTGCGTACACATGAACCCCCACGGCGAGGCCGAAATAGCCGCTGAGATTGAACGCCTCTCCGCTGAGCTGGGCTCGCCCGTCTATCTCGCTCACGAGGGGCTGACGCTCTCGGTCTAGACGCGGGCGTTGACCGCCGACTTTGGCGCTGTTACACTCATCCCATGAAACTCGTCACCGCCGCCGAAATGCGCCGGCTTGAACAGGAGGCCGCCGCCGGGGGTGTCTCCGCAGCCGAACTGATGCAGCGCGCCGGCCGGGAAGCGGCCGATAAGATCGCCGCGCTTTTCGAGCCTGCCGCCGGCAAACGGGTCGTCGTCCTGGTCGGTCCGGGCAACAACGGCGGCGACGGTCTGGTCGCCGCTCGCCATCTAAAAACCGCCGGCGTTCTGACCGATATTTACCTGCTGTCTCCCCGCGGCTCGGACGACATTGTCCTGCGGGAGGCCGTGACCGCCGGCCTGTCGCCGCTTGAAGCCCGTTATGATGTTGGCTTCGAGCGCTTGAGAGCCGCTCTTGAGGAAGCGGATGTTGTCCTGGATGCCGTTTTCGGCACCGGGCTGGGCAGAAGCATCAGCGGCGCCCCGGCGGCCGCTCTGGCGCTGGTCGCGGAAGCCTGCGCCCGCCGCCCGGAGATAACCGTCGTCGCCCTCGACCTGCCGTCCGGCCTCGATGCCGACACCGGAGCTATTGACCCGTCGGCTGTCCGGGCGGATTTCACTATCACCCTGGGATACGCCAAGCGCGGTTTCTTCCTGTTTCCCGGCGCCGGTTACACCGGCGAGGTTCTGGTCGCCGATATCGGGCTGCCGGAAGAATCCGGCGCCGCCCTCAATACTGAAGTCCTCGACGAGCATCTGATTCTTGATCTACTCCCCGACCGGCCGGCCGATGCCCACAAAGGCACCTTCGGTAAAGTGCTGGTGGCCGCCGGTTCGCCGGAGTATGCCGGCGCTGCCGTCCTGGCCTGCCAGGCGGCCGGCCGGGCTGGCGCCGGCCTGGTAACTCTGGCCGCCGGTAAAAGCCTGTACCCCGTCCTGGCTTCCCGGCTGACCGAAACCACTCACCTAATCCTGCCGCAGACAGCGGATGGCGGCCTGGCGCCAGGCGCTGAAGAATTGATCGCCGGCCGGTTGAAAGAATTCCCCGCCGCCGTCATCGGGCCCGGCCTGGGGCAGTCGCTATCTGCCGCCGCTTTTACCCGTGCCCTGCTGGCGGCGCTGTCCCGGCCTGAAAACCGCGCTTTACGCTTCGCCGCCGTCCTGGACGCCGACGCCTTAAATATATTGTCGCTGGAATCCGAGTGGTGGCAGAAAGTGGATTTCCCGGCCGTGCTTACCCCCCATCCGGGCGAAATGGCCCGCCTGGCCGGGCTGGCCGCCGCCCGGGTGCAAAGCGACCGGATCGAGCTGGCGCGCCGCTGCGCCGGGCTGTGGCGGCAGGTCGTCGTCCTGAAAGGGGCTCATACCGTCATCGCTTCACCCGACGGCCGGGTGGCGGTGGCTCCCAACGCCAACCCCGCTTTAGCCACCGCCGGCACCGGCGATGTCCTGACAGGCATCATCGGCGGGCTGCTGGCCCAGGGGCTGGCGCCGTTCGATGCCGCCCGCGCCGGGGTATACATCCATGCCATGGCCGCTGAGTCGGTCCGCGCCGCGCTGGGTGACTGCGGCGCCGTCGCCTCGGACCTGCTGCCCCACATCCCCCGGTCATTCAAAGCGCTCAAGGAGCACGACCATGCTGCTTGTCATTGACATAGGCAACACCACTATTTCGCTCGGGGTGTTTGACGGCGACCGGCTGGCCGCCAGCCTGAGGGTGGCCACCGTGCTGCAGAAATTGCCGGATGAATACGCCTCGCTGCTGCTCCACCTGCTGCAGCTTAACGGCATCGACCCCAAATCGGTTGATAAGGTCGCCGTCTGTTCGGTAGTCCCGCCGCTGACCGGCGCTTTTGAGGAACTCTGTAACAAATATTTCCATACCGAACCTCTGACCATCGGCACCGGCACCCGGACCGGCGTCAAGATCCGAATGGACAACCCGCGGGAAGTCGGCGCCGACCGCATCGTCAACGCCGCCGCCGCTTTCCAGCTTTATAAAACCGCCTGCATCGTCGTCGACCTGGGCACCGGCACCACCTTCGACACCGTTTCGGCCAGCGGCGAGTTTATCGGCGGCGCCATCGCCCCGGGCATCGGCATCGCCGCCGAAGCCCTGACCGCCCGGACCTCGATGCTGCCGCGCATTGAGCTTCAGCGGCCGGAGCGGGCCATCGGCACCTCCACTGTGAAAGCGATGCAGTCCGGCATGGTCTTCGGCTACCTCGGGCTGGTGGAAAGCATTGTAAGCCGCATTCAGGCCGAACTGCCGTCCAAAGCCCTGGTCATCGCCACCGGCGGCTACGCCGGCCTCCTCGCCGCCGAAACGGGCATCTTCGACGCCGTCGCCCCTGACCTCACTCTGTACGGCCTGCGGCTGATCTATTACATGAACCGGGCTTGACGCGTTTCAGGTTGGGCGCAGGCCGATGCGGCTTTTTCAGAATACTGCGAACGGCGAGAAAAATATAAGGGTTGGGATTTCACTTTGATTCTTATTATTGACGACTACCTCTTTCTGGCCGGGGGCCTCATCGCCGTAGCCTGGGGTATGGCCCATTTTTTCCTGAGACGCCCGACGGTCTCGCGTTTTTGGGTTGTCGAAGGCTTATTCCTGGCAACCGCTGGCGCCGCCGTCATCTTCACCGTCTCCCAATACGGGACGGAGAATACCGGTGTCAGGGTCGTCACCTGGCTGGCCGCGTCGGTGACGCTGGCGTTCGGCGCCTTCAACCTGATGAACAGCCTCAGGACTGGCGCGCTTCAAGCCAGGCTGGGCGGGGTCCTCGGCCTGGTGTCAGGAGCCTTATTGGTCGCCGGCAGCATCATCAATTCCTGACGCTGATTTGACAATTCCGAGATTTGTAGTATTTTAATATCGCTTACTCCGGAATTGGAGGCAGGATGATCATCACTTTGGCCGCCGCCGTGCTGTCCATCGCCTGGGGATTACTCCGGGTCATGAAAAGGACGGCGTCGGCAACCCAGCAGGGCATCGGCCTGACCGCCATTATCATCGGCATGATCGTCGCCCTGATCGCCAACCTGACCGATCTCAGTCCCTCAGCCGTCACCGCCGTCGCCCTGATCGCCGCCGCTGGCATGCTGGTGCTGGCGGTGTTTGCCGTCCGGGCCATGAAACGGCCGGAAGGCGGCGCCACCAATATTGACCTGGCGGTGATCATGGTCATCATCTTCAGTTTCATTGTCGGCGGCGTTTTCCACGGCTGACCGCCTGACTTTCCTTTTGCTCGGTGGGGGGGCGGGAGGTTCAGGAGTCTGTAATCTAAACTATGTTCAAAGAAAAGACCATCGTTCTGGGCATCACCGGCTCGGTAGCCGCCTATAAGGCCGCCGACCTGGCTTCCAGGCTGGTCCAGGCCGGCGCGGCGGTTGAAGTCATCATGACCGAATCGGCCCAAAAGTTCATCGCCCCCCTCACTCTGCGGGCCCTGACCAACCGTCAGCCGGTGACTTCGATGTGGCAGGACGCCAATAAGTTCTCCATCGAGCATGTCTCCCTGGCCGATGCCGCTGACGCTGTCCTCATCGCCCCGGCTACCGCCAACACCATCGCCAGACTAGCCTGCGGCCTGGCGGACGATATTCTGTCTTCGACCGTACTGGCAACCAGGGCGCCGGTCATCATCGCCCCGGCCATGAACTGCAACATGTATGAGAACGCGGCCACCCAGGCCAATATCGCGGCGCTGAAGTCCAGGGGCTTCACCTTCGTCGAACCCGAATCCGGCCGTCTGGCCTGCGGCGCCGAGGGCAAAGGCAGATTGGCTGCCGCCGAGGTAATCCTCGCGGCGCTCGATGCCGTTCTTAATCGGAAAAATGACCTTGCCGGCCGGTCAATCGTCGTCACCGCCGGCGGCACCCGGGAGCCGCTCGACCCCGTCCGCTACGTCGGCAACCGCTCCTCGGGCAAGATGGGTTACGCCCTGGCCGCCGCCGCCCGCGACCGCGGCGCCTCGGTAAGACTCGTCTCCACGGTCGATATGCCCGATTCGTCCGGCCTGAGCGTTATCCGCGTCGAGACCGCCGCCCAGATGCTTGAAGCCGTCCGGGACGCCGTCAAGGGCGCCGATGCCCTCATAATGGCCGCAGCTGTAGCCGATTTCCGGCCTTCGACGGTTGCGGGTGATAAAATCAAGAAAGGCGCCACCTCGCTCGACCTCAAGCTGGAGCCGACGCCTGACATCCTCTCCGAGGTTAAAGGCGATTTCGTCCGCGTCGGTTTCGCCGCCGAGACCGTCGACCTGATCGGGAACGCCAAAAAGAAGCTGGCGGGAAAAAACCTCGACCTCATCGTCGCCAACGACGTGACCGCCCCCGATTCCAGCTTCGGCGCCGAGACCAACATGGTGACCCTCCTCTTCAAGGACGGCCATGCCGAGGATCTGCCCCTTATGCCCAAACGCGCCGTCGCCGAAAAAATCCTGGACTACCTCGCCGTCAGGCTAAGTTAATGCTCTTTTGTCATTCCCCGCGCAGGCGGGGAATCCATAATTCTCACACGAGGTGAATAACGGCAAACACCATCGATATCACTCTCCAACCCGTCTACATCAAGGATAACTACATTTACGTCCCGGCGCGGCTGAGGTCGTTCTTCCCGGCTGGCCAACCGTTCACCTCGTCTCCGATTGTCATCGAATCCGCCGCCGGCAGCTTCCATTTTTGTTTGCCCGTTACTATAATCCGAACCTTGGGAGACGGCATCAGGCAAAAGACCAGATTATACCTCGACTTTGGGATAGTATTTAAGTAACCGCAGTCAAGTGTACGTCTTGAACGCAGAGAAAAGAGTCAAGTCGCCTAACGTTTGTTTCACGCAGAGTTCGACTCTCTAAGAGGAGGACGGCCCTGAGACAACTCAGCTCTGATTCTATCGCGTAGGGGGTATCGGCGTGTCGCGGTCCGGTGCCGTCGGGACTGTACTGGCGCCTGAGTCAACGGTAAACTGCTGACTCTGCCCGTTAACCCGCAGTGTGTATTGCTGCCCGGCAATAAAATTTGATCCGAGGGGGATGGCAACATCGAAATACGAAACAATCTGGATGCAGACAGCGTCTCTCGGCCTCTGAGTGGTGACAGCAATATCAATCAAGTTGCCTTGCCGCTGAACGTCCGTCCCTTTTAAAGTCGTACAGCCATCGGTCAAAACTCCCTTAATATCGACAAATACCTGAGGAGGGAATGACTCAGCAATGCGCACTTTGGCACTTACAATTGGTGCCGGCTTGACCAAGACATCTCCCTGATTGGAACTCTGATCTGGAATTGTGATGCGGCGCTCTACGCCGTTGACACGAATAGTTATATTCTGTCCCGGTTGAAATGACCGGCCAAGTTCGATGGAGGTAGATTCGGTTCGATATATTTCCGTACATGCCTGGGCGCTTTTCGGTTTTTTGAGCCAGATGCCGATATCAAAGCCATCGCTGATCTCTACCACACGAACGCCCTCAAATGAGTAACAACCGTCCGGTAGTCCATAAGTGACATTCACTTTCACTCGCGACATGGGATCGGGATCAGAAATTTCAATTTCCACATTTTCAATTGGCGCCAGTTCCCGATCGAATTGCTGGCAACCCGCTATTGGAACAAGCAATCCGATAATTACGATTGAAAAAAGAAATGCCTTCATATAACCATTATAACGCGGCACGTTGTTTCGAGTTAGTCGTCCTGGCCTGCCCTTTAAACTGAGACCAGGGTTTTTACATCGAAGAGCTAGGTTCTAATAGCACCCGAGGTGCCTCACCATCCCCTCGGTCATTTCTCTAGATACCCGCTCCAAGGTCTCCCTCGTTTTAGGGATAGTTAGCCCCGGCGCATTTTACCAGACTCTTGTATAATGGCTCTTGAACTTACAGGTGATTCCTTTAACCCCAACTACTCAAGATTACTAGCGGGAGCTTACGGATGGTCAACGATTACTACGAAATCAATAATCTCAACAAAGACGAGTCTTGGCGTCTTTTCAGGATCATTGGAGAGTTTGTTACCGGCTTTGATCGGCTTGAAAGTATCGAACCCGCAGTAACCATCTTTGGCTCTGCAAGAGTAAAACAAGATGATCCTGTGTATTTACAGGCTGAGGATATCGCTTTAAAGCTAGGGCAAAATGGCTTCAATATTATCACTGGCGGCGGACCAGGGGTAATGGAAGCGGCCAATAAAGGGGCGGTAAAAGCTGGAGTCAGTTCAGTGGGTATCAGTATCACCCTGCCAGGCGAACCGCATAATGAATATGCTACTAAGTCTTTGTTGTTTGATCACTTCTTTACCAGAAAGGTCATGCTGGTAAAATACGCGACTGCCTTCGTTATCATGCCAGGCGGGCTTGGGACCATGGATGAGCTCACAGAGTTACTCACCTTGATGCAGACAGAAAAAATAAGACCCTTCCCGGTAATCTTGTTCGGCAGTGCGTTCTGGGAAGGCTTGCTGAAATGGTTACGCGATGTAGTTCATCCGCTTGGATACATCTCTGAAGGCGATTTTGATCTCCTCCGCATCACTGACAGCACAGATGAGATTTTAAGAATAATCAATAAATGGCGCGAGTATCACGAGTGCGTCGGCAACAGAGCACTCTAATTCTATGAGTCCTACTTGGGGGTTTATTCGGGCAATGCTTTTATAACCATCGTCTGGGTGAGGCGGCCAGGCATCCTTTGGAGGGGTAGTATCCAATACCACTGAAATCATTTCCAAATCCTCTCCATTGTGTCAGGCAGAGTCCAACTCGACGAGGAAGACGAAAACGGCCGGAAATACACTACAGAAAAATCCACATCATGCCTCGCCTTCGACAACTCCGTAGCCGAAGGCTTCGTGCATCGTGGCGAAGAAACCGTTGAAGATTCCTACATTGGCAACGGTACCCCGGATGACATCGTGAACCATAGCGCCCTTAGGGCCATTGAATACGCAAGAACCGAAACACCTCAAGCAAGGATCTACCGCCTTGCGGTAACCGGCGCAGGTGATCATGTCGGTCCAATAGGTTTTCCGGCCTGTTTTACAGTAGTCTGACTCACCGGGTGTCGGCTTGTCCCATCCCAGGCCCGGCAGCGCCGGGTCTTTCGAGGTGATGGATGACGGGTAATGCATTGTTCTCACGTAATGATTAACAATTATTAATCTTTTTGTGGCATGGTCAGACCAGCCAATAAACGACTGCGTGATAAAACAAAGGGAGAGCCTCAAAAAGGCTCTCCCTTATTATCTCGCCTAAGAAGGAACTAAGCAGGCCGTTCTCGATTATAGCCGCCGTGTTTGGAGTAGAAGCCGGTGCTGTAGCCATAAGCAGGCAGCACCATATCCCACCATTCTTCTTTCTTCTCTCCTTCTTTCAGGCCATAACCGAAGGTTTCACCGGCAGTGGCAAAGACGCCGTTAAAAATTGAAGTTACCGAAACAGTCTGCCTTACCAGGTCATGGATCATCGCGCCATACTGGTTGTTGAAGACACAGACACCGAAGCATAGCTGGCAGCGGTTAGGCAGTCCGCGGGCAAACAGCTGGCAGCTGATCATATCGGTCCAGTATGTCTTGCGGCCGGCTTTGAAGAATTCTGGCTCTGTGTCAAAGCCCAATCCCGGGATCTGACCGAATTTCGGAGTTACCGAGGAAGGCCTGGTCTCCCAAGACGGTTCGCTTTCGCCCTTCTTCTCGATTGCTTCAGGCGGGCAGTGCTTGGCGCAGATACCGCAACTCTGGCAGAAGCGCCAGATACCGGCATCAATCGCGGGAGTATGAGCAATCGGCAGGTCGGTCAATACTTCGTACAGGCCGACGGTGTTGCCGTGCTCAGGGCTGATACCCATGATGGTATGGCGTGAGTTTTCTACCAGGCCAGTCAACGTGGCACCGGCGATGCTCGGAATGCCTCTGTACGGCTCGTCATACATCATCTGGTAGCCAAGCATTCGCACAAAGCCCTGGGTGGAGATACGCATATTCTCGCGCAGGCGGTACCTGGTGATGTTGGCTGCGGCAAAAAGCGCCGATGAGGGTGTCGTCCGGAACATCTCATGCGATTGAGGGATCGTGTAGCTGATGCTGAAGATCGGGATGTTGGAAGGGATCTTTGTTAAACCGGTGGCGTTATCAAATGAAAAGGTAGACTGATTAGCGAACTCAATAGGCTGTGTAACTGTCGTCGGGGGCGGCCATTTCGGAGCTGAACCAAATGGCCAGTATGATTCGGCGATGTTATCGCCATACAGACCAACCAATTTCTTATGATCGGCATCGAGTTCGGATGCGCCAATATGCGAGGCGCCGAAAAAGACCATCGCCGCCCTCATCATCCGGAAGTTCTCCTCCGGTGTTCCCTGCCACTTGGGGACTCCAAATTGCTCCGGTGTTTTAACGCCAACCAGGCGCGTGTCAGCGAATTTGTCAGTCCGCGCGGCTGTGAAACCCAGGCCTCTGGCAACTGTTCCAAGAGCGTTGTCCCTCAACGTTAAACCAGGGGTGTTGTTTTTAATGCCGTCAGTAACCCCTTTATCCCCGGCGGCTAAAATAGCTTGATACTCCGCCGGACCGCCAGCGTAACGGGCGAGGATGACGCCGGATTGTGTGCTATGGAAACCATGATGACGTTTCATCAGGTTCCAATCGATATCTACAGTCGGGTGTTCGGTATTTTTGATCCACCAGGCTCGTTTAATCTGGGCTGATTCAGAAGCCATCAACTCATCAAGGTCATGAAAAACTGGTGCTACCAGGCTGGCGCCGCCTACTCCGGCACCCAAGAGACCAAGGCTTTTCATGTATTCCCTGCGGCTCATCGTGCTATGGAAAATCGACATATCTTTCCTCCTGTTACGGTTAGTAGTGAAAGGCTCTGAACTTCTGGTCTCTCCCAGATGCCAAAATGTTGTTGGCACCTCCTTATCAATCTTTGCTTTTGGCAGCATCTTAAAACTGCGAGAAATATCTGTAAATACGTATTTATACTGATTATTTTCCGTTAATGTGACCACAAATTGAATAATAAATAAACGCTAATCTCCCTAATAAAATTACAGAATCGAAACGACAACATGTCTCGTTAATTATCCAACCACGCCTGGATGTCTGCCGAAAAAAATCGCACCAAAAACGTCAAAAGTCCCTTGACACCCGTGAGTAACCGGTGTGTTATAATAGCCGCCTTGAATAGCACAAGTGTGCCGATTATTCGGCGTATTGACAGGATTGGGCTAAAGTGTTGACCCGACGCATGATTCACCAGGCTCATAAGGCGGTTTCGTTTGGAACGCATCACCGGTGGTGCCGCGCTAGCAATGGCCGGTTGCCTTTCCGGCGGCAGATGAATACGGCCTTCGTTCCCAAATCCGACGATTATCGTTTCGCACGTTCAGCCCATCGCGGGATTTCGGCTTCGTTTCCCCCAAAGGTACTTATTTCGCTGATGAACAAATACCAATCGCCGGTGCCGGATGCCCGGCGTCTCGGCTCGAAGCCATGCCGTACGGCAGACTGTGATATACTTATACATTATGGTTTTACGGTGACTTATGAAGTCTAAAGACTTGCTCTCCATAACCGACCTGGCGCCCCATGAGATTCGGCTGCTTCTGTCCGATGCCGCCTCCATGAAAGCCCAGGGCTGGCAGACGACTCTCTCCGGCAAGACGCTGGCCCTCGTCTTCGAGAAACCATCGCTGCGCACCCGCCTAAGCTTCGAACTGGCCATGAAGCAGCTCGGCGGCGAGGCCATCTACCTGTCGCCCGCCGAGGTCGGCCTGGGCAAGCGGGAGAGCATCGCCGACGTCGCCCGGGTGCTTTCGCGCTACGTGGATGCTATCGCCGTGCGCACTTTCGCCCAATCCACCGTCGAGGAACTGGCCCGCTGGGCTGGCGTGCCGGTGGTGAATGCCCTGTCGGACGCCGAGCATCCCTGTCAGGCGCTGGCTGACCTGCTCACCATCTTCGAACACAAAGGCGAATTCCCCGGTCTGAAACTGGCTTTCATCGGCGACGGCAACAACGTGGCGGTGAGCCTGGCGCTGGCCGCCGCCTCGGTAGGCCTGTCGTTCACCATGGCTTCGCCGAAAGGTTATGAACTGCCGGCGGAAGCGGTACACAGGGCTCTAGAGCTGGCGGCCCGGAGCGAGAGCGTATTCAGCTTCACCGATGACCCCGGGGAGGCGGCGTTCGGCGCCGACATCATCTACACCGACACCTGGACCTCGATGGGCCAGGAGGCTGACGCCGAGGCGCGCCGCAAGGCTTTCGAAGGTTATCAGGTGAACGAAAGGCTGGTCTCTCTGGCCAAGCCGGATGCCATCATCATGCACTGCCTGCCGGCCCATCACGGCGAGGAGGTCGCCGCCGGGCTGCTGGACAGCCCGCAATCAGTCGTCTTCGACCAGGCGGAGAACCGCCTCCACGTTCAGAAGGCGCTCCTCGCCGATATGCTGGGCGGCTTATGCTTCCCATGGCCGGGTTGACGACATGGAATTTAGATTAACAGTGCAATGCAGCCCCGAGACAGATGACGCGATGGCTGCCGCGTTTTTCCTTGCCTCTCTCGGGAGAGGCGCTACAGTAGAGGAGTATCCGGACGCCCGATGAAATTACTCCCTTCTGTTGCTATCGTCGGCCGCCAGAATGTCGGCAAGTCTACCCTCCTCAACCGGCTGACCGGCAAGCGGACGGCTATCACCGAGGACCTGCCAGGCACCACCCGGGACCGGCTGCACGTCCCCATGAATCACGCCGGCCGCGATTTCATCTTGGTGGACACCGGCGGCATGGAAAACTTACCGCAGGAAGCCATCGCCCGCTCGGTCAATGACCAGGCGCGCGCCGCCATGAAAGAAGCGGCGGTGATAGTCTTCCTGGTCGACGCTCAGTCCGGGCTGGCGCCGCTAGACTACGATATCGCTGATGAGATCAGGCGAGCCGGCAAGCCGGTGGTAATCGCCGTCAACAAGGCGGACAATCCCAGGCTGGCTCTCCACGGCGCGGAGTTCCACGCCCTGGGCTTCGGTGAACCGATGCCCATTTCGGCCTACCACGGCCGGGGAGTCGAAGACCTGCTGGACCGGATCTTCGAACTCCTGCCCGAACCTGAGGCGGCGGTCGCGGTGAAACCCGGCCTGCGCATCGCTATCGCCGGTCGAGCCAACGTCGGCAAGTCGTCTTTACTGAACGCCCTGACGGGGGAGGAGAGGACTATCGTTTCTCCCATTCCTGGGACAACCAGGGACTCAATCGACACTGCTATTGACACGCCGCAGGGTTCTGTGGTACTTATAGACACCGCTGGAATCAGGCGGCGCGGCCGGGTAGAACCTGGCGTCGAAGAGTACAGCGTCATCCGCTCTTTGAACGCCATTGACCGCGCCGATATCGTCCTCGTGGTATTGGACGCCATTGAACCGGCTACTTCTCAAGACACTCATATCGCCGGTTACGCCAGGGACCAAGACCGGGGTCTCATACTTGTCGTCAACAAGATCGACCTGTTGGAAAACAAAGATATGACCGAATTCGACCGGAATATGGCGGCGCGGTTCAAGTTTATCCCCTATGCCCAGCGCCTTTACCTTTCCGCCCGCACCGGCGACGGCATTGACCGCGTCATCCCTGCCGCGTTCGACATCCAAGCCCAACGCAGCCACCGCATCCCTACGCCTGAACTCAACAGCCTGGTCCGCCAGGCGCTGGCCAAACATTCCCCTCCCAGTGCCGGCGGCAAGCTTTTAAAAGTGTTGTACGCCACCCAGGTGGGTGTTTGTCCGCCTGAGATCGTCTTCTTCGTTAACGATCCTAAACTGGTTCATTTCTCTTTTCAGCGTTTCCTGGAGAACCGGCTGAGAGAAGTCTTCGGTTTCTCAGGTACGCCGATCAAGTTCACGTTCAAATCCAGAGGTGAATAATCAATGCTGGTGACTGAACTCGTCCTTGTGACCATGGCCGCCTATCTCATCGGCAGCATCCCGTTCGGCTACCTCATCGCTCGCCGCAAGGCTAAGATTGACATCACCTCTTTCGGCAGCGGCCGCATCGGCGCCACCAACGTCCTGCGAACCCTTGGCCGTAAAATGGCAGCCCTCGTAGCCTTGCTCGATGTACTGAAAGGAGTCGCCGCCGTCCTCCTGGCCGGAGCCGTAATCGGGCACGATTACGTCCTGGTAGGCGATTATCACCTGGGCATCCTGGCCGCCCAGGTAGCCGCCGCCCTGGCAGCGGTTGCCGGTCATATCTTTCCGGTCTTCAATCACTTCAAAGGCGGCCGCGGCGTGGCCACCTTCTTCGGGGGTTTCATCGCCCTCTATCCTCTGGCGGCCGTTTTCGGCGGGGAGGTTTTCATAATCAGCGTCGGATTGACCGGATTTGCCTCCCTGGGCAGTATAGCCGGCGTTGCCGGCGCCTATGCCATGATGATCCCCTTGTCGCTTCACTCCGGCATCCCTATGGAGTACCTGGTCTACTCACTTATCGGCTCAACAGTCGTCATCTTCATGCACCGCGACAATATCCAGAGACTGATCGCCGGTAAAGAGCGCCGCATCAACGAAAAAGCTCACTAGATGCGCTGTAGTTCGACCCCTCCGGGATGGTTAAAATATGACTAGAATCGCCGTTGTCGGCGCAACCACCTGGGGCATTACTCTCGCCTCGGTACTGGCGCGCAAGGACGTCGACCTCAGGATACTAGCCCGCACCGAGGACGAAGCGGCTATGACCAGCGCCAGCGTCTTCCGGGCTCCCAGGCTGCCAGAGGGCTTTGTTCTGCCTAAAGGCATTTCGGTCACCGCCAATAGCGCAGAGGCTCTCCAGAACACTGACGCCATCATCGTAGCTGTTCCGTCTCAGTCGATGCGCCGCAATATGAAGTTGATTGCCCCGCACATCGGCAAGCGTACCCTGATCATCAGCGCCGCCAAAGGCCTCGAGGTTGAGACTGGCAAGCGCATGTCAGAGATCATCGCCGAAGAAACCAGGAAAGATATCCATGACAACATCACCGTGCTGTCCGGTCCGAACCTGGCATGGGAAATACTGGCCGGCCGGCCGGCGGTGACAGTGATCGCCGCTGAAAAAGAATCGCGGGCCCGACGCGGCGCTAAGCTCATGACAGTGCCGAATTTCTGCGCCTTCACCAACACCGATATGATCGGGGTTGAGTTGGGTGGAGCCTTAAAAAACATCATCGCCCTTGGGGCCGGTATTGTCGACGGACTCGGCTACGGCGACAATACAAAGGCAGCCCTAATGACCAGAGGTTTAACTGAGATCACCGCCCTCGGTACCGCCCTTGGCGCCAACCCGCTGACCCTGGCCGGGCTGGCAGGACAGGGTGACCTGATCGCTACCTGTTCCAGCAATCTGTCGCGGAATCATCAGGTCGGCGCACGCCTGACCCGGGGCGAATCGCTGGAGCATATCCAAGCAACCATGAACGGCATCGCCGAAGGGGTGACGACGACCCTCGTCGCCTGGAAACTGGCGCAGCAGTTGGGCATCGAGATGCCGATTACCGAGAGGCTATACCGGGTGCTTTACCACGGCGATGACGTTCAGGCCACGGCTAAGGAGTTGATGGCGGCAGCCGCCACCCACGAACTCGCCGGCCGGAAATGGGGCTTGTTCAGCCTCTTTCGCCGCCGGAAGAAGCCGGAAATAGCCTTCTGACATATCCTCCGAATACCGCAGAGGCTGTTACTTCGCAGCCTCGTCAGCCGTTTCGACAGACGTACCCAGCGTAACGCCGAGCTCTTCCAGCAACTGCTTTTGGCGCCGCGTCAGCTTCTCCGGAGTAACCACTTTAATCTCCACCCATTCATCGCCCTGGGCCGATGGTCGGTTCAGCAGCGGCATGCCTTTGCCCTTCAGGCGGATGACCTTGCCGGTTTGTGTCCCGGACGGCACTTTGAGCTTGGCCGGGCCGAAGAGTGTCGGAACGTCAAGTTCAGTACCCAGCGCCGCCTGGGAAAAATTAAGTGGTAGTTCATATATGATATTATCGCCATCCCTGCGGAACAGCTTGTGCGGCATCAGCGCAACGGTAACGTACAGGTCACCGGCTCCGCCGCCCCGGTCGCCGAGATTGCCCGCCCCGGAAATGCGGATCTGGTTGCCGTTATCGATGCCCGGTGGTATCTTGACGCTGATAGTGCGTGAATTGCGTTCTCGACCGATCCCCTTGCACTTGGGACAGGGGTCGTTGATGACTTGACCTTCGCCGCGGCAACGGGTGCAGGTGACAACGTTGGTGAACCTTCCGAAAACACTGCGCTGCACCTGATAAACTTTTCCCTGGCCGCCGCATTCGGGACATTTGGTCGGCGAAGAACCTTCCTTGGCGCCTGTGCCCTTGCACACTTCACAAGCTTCTATACGCTGAATATTGATCTCTTTCTCTATCCCAGTAGAAGCCTCCTCCAGCGTAACAGACACCCTGTAATTAAGATCGGTGCCACGCCTGGGCGATTGGCGCCCCTGCCCGCCCATACCGCCGAAAAAGGTTTCAAAGATTTCCCCCAGACCTCCGAAACCGGCAAAGTCCTCAAAGCCCCCCGCCCCTCCACCAAACGGGCCGCCAGCGGCTCCGGCATGACCGAAGCGGTCGTAGGCAGCGCGCTTATTGCCGTCGCAAAGCACTGAATAAGCCTCATTAATCTCTTTAAACTTAGCCTCTGCATCGGCCTCTTTGTTGCGATCCGGATGGTACTGAAAAGCAAGCTTGCGGAAAGCCTTTTTGATATCTTCATCGGAAGCGCCGTGAGCCACTCCCAGCACTTCATAATAGTCACGCTTTGCAGCCATAAACGGTGCCCCTCAAACTGGCAGATTAACAAACTATTGTATCGCGTTTCAGCGAAAAATGCCATTGACAAACGCAGCCGGAACCTAATGCCAGTCCTTGGACGGCGGCGCCTTCTCCAGAGCGGAAAATGACCTGACCTCTGCCACCACCACATTGTGAGCGCCATCCCGCCGCGACACCCTGCCTCTGACCAGCAGGAAAGGGGATTTAAATCTCTGCTCCGCTCGCTCATAGACTCCCGGAAAAACCATGAGCGGCACGTGGCCGAACTCGTCCTCCAGAGTGATGAAGACCACCCTCCGGTGCGGGCGCTGACGCCGGATGACCATGCCGGCAACGGTAACCTCCGACCCATCGACAAGTTGGGCGATATCGCGGCTGGTAGCCACCTGGTTAGTGAACCGCGGCCGCAGACAGGCCATGATATGCCCCGAAGGGAAGAGTCCCATGGTGCCGTATTCCTCCTGCATCTGCTCCCAGGCGGTCATAGCCGATAGTTCGGTCATATCCTGGGCCGCTGGCAGCGGCAGGAAAAGCTGCGAGTTTACCGGCCGGTATTTCAGACCGACTTCCCATTTTACCTTACGCCTGTTCGATTCAAGACCGTCAAAGGCCCCCGCGGCCGCCAGCGCCAGCGCCGCTTCCTCAAGCACGGCGCTGCGCGCCAGGAAATCCCCGACATCCGCATAATACCCGCCCCTGGCACGTTCATCGAGGATCGCCCTGGCAGATGACTCCCCCACCCCGCCAACATGAAGCAAACCCAGCCGGAGGGCATCGTTTTCAACGACGCTGAGGGCCTCGCTGCGGTTGATGTCGGGATTGAGCACCGCCACGCTGTGCCGCCGGGCATCTTCCTTTAAGGTCTCGAGGTTATAGAAGCCCATAGGCTGCTGGTTGAATATAGCAGCAAAGAACTCCAGCGGGTAATAGAGTTTCAGCCAGGCCGCCTGAAAGGCGGTCACTCCGAAGGCAAAGGCATGCGACTCCGGAAACATATACTGGCCGTTGAATTTTTGCCACACTTTTTCGGCGGAAGTTTCATCAACGCCACGCTTGGCGGCACCTGAGATGAACTTTTCATGATAGCGATCCAGCATCGCCTCATTGTGGCGGCGTCCGAAGGCGCGTCTGAGCTGGTCGGCCGCCGCCGGGGAAAAGCCGGCGACATCCACGGCTAACTGATTCACCTGATCCTGAAACAGGACAACCCCCAGGGTGCGTCCCAGCGCCCGCCTCTCCAGCCCGTGGTCAAAGACAACCGGCTTCTTTTTGCTCCTCCGAGCCAGGTATTCCTGGACCCCTCCGTTGACGCCGACGCCGGGGCGTACCGCACCCACTTCATGAGCCATATCCGTCAGATTGCGTGGCCTGAGCCGGATGATAGTCTGCATCTGAGCGGCGGACTCCACCTGGAAGATGCCGACGGTATCGCCGGCGCACAGCATGTCGTAAACGGCCTGATCGTCGAAGTCGATGCGCGACATGTCGATGCGCTGCCCGGTTCGCGCTCTGATGATCTCCACCGCCTCCTGCATCTGGGACAGCGCCCCCAGGGCCAGAAAGTCGATCTTGACAAAGCCAGCGTCGTCGATAGAGTCCTTGTCCCACTGGCACACATAGCGGCCGTCAATAGCGCCGCGCTGTACCGGCACGATATCGGTCAGCGGCCCTGAGGAGATAATCATCCCTCCCGAGTGCTGTCCCATGTATTTAGGGAAACCGTCAAGTTCGGCCGCCAGCGAAATCAGGTCTCGCCATACCGGCTGGTCAATCAAATGGCGGAAGCCGGGATGCTTCTCCATCTGCGATGCAAGCTTCCGGGCGCTGCCCCAATCGACGAATTTTGAAAGCCGAGCGACCTCCTCAAGCGGCAAACCTAGAGCCTTCCCCAGGTCCCGCACCGCTCCTTTGATCTGGTATGTGGCAATGGTGCCGGCCAGGGCGGCGTTGCGCCAGCCCCACCTCCGGTGGACGCGCAGTATGAGTTCCTCACGGATGCGACGCGGAAAATCCAGATCAATATCCGGCACGCAGCCCAGCGCATCCTCAGGTAAAAAGCGTTCCAGCGACAACCGGTATTTTAGGGGGTCAATATGAGACAGCCCAATCAGGTAGCCGATCAGCAAGGCCACTGAGGAGCCGCGGCCGCGTCCCGGGGGATTGTCTTCAATAAATTGCGACGGATCGGACAGCCCCTGATCAATCATCACCTGCCGGCCCAGTGCGATAACGTCGCGATAGAGCAGCAGGAAGCCGGCCAGCCCGTGCTTTTTGATCAGCCGGAACTCATCGTCGAGCCGCGCCCTGACCTCGGAGGTAACGGCACCGTAACGCCTGATCGCCGCTTCGAGACATAACTGCTCGAGGTAATCATCGGGGCTCAGGCCGCCTGGGGGACAGTAGTCAGGAAAGGTATAGCCCAGATCGCTAGCCAAATCAAAACGGCAGCGTTCAGCTATCTTGACCGTGTTAGTCACCGCCTCCGGGCAGCCACTGAAAAGACCTTCAATCTGGGCCGCCGGCCGCAGATAGAATTCCGAATTCGGCCGCCGTTCCCGATGGCTGTCCTCCAGGCTCTTGCAGGCGCTGACCGCCGCCAGGCAGTCCTGCAGGCGGTGGCGCTCTTGCATATGGTAATGGACATTTCCGGTGGCGACCACCTGAGCTCCGGCCTCCCGGGCGATGGCCAGGAGCGCTCTATTGCGGGCGGCGTCGCCATAGGCCAGGTTGTGCTGCAGTTCGATAAAGTAATTATCAGCGCCGAACCAGTCGAGGTACAGACGCACCAGCGTCCTCGCCTCGTTGACGCGCCCCGCCGCGGCGAGCCGGGATAATTCGCTTTTTGGGCATCCCGACAGGCAGATGAGCCCCGCGGCATGAGCGCCGATAACCTCCGGCGGCAGTTCCGGTTCGGCACGATCCGGCGCCTCGCGGGCGGCGGTAATAAGGCGGCACAGGTTGCGATAGCCGTCCCGGTCTTTAGCCAGGAGCGTCAGGTGGTAACCGCCCCTCAGGGTCAGCTCGGTGCCGACGATTCCCGGGAGCTCCAGTGATTTAGACAGGTGAGCAAAGCGCATGGCGCCGCAGAGATTGTCGTGATCCGTCACCGCGAGGGCAGAGTAACCAAGCTCCTTCGATCGGGCAAGCAACTCCTCCAGCGATGATGCGCCGTCTTGGAAAGAATAGTAACTGTGGCAATGAAGTTCAGCGTAAGGCATAGAACTCAAATATTTTTAGGAAACGAATCCTCCCCTGCCAACTTCAACCCAACGAGGGATTCGTTTTACAGAACGAAGGGTTTCCATTAGCAATCGTGTAAAAACCGAACCCTGCCGACCGGCATCATTAGTAGCTCTGGTGATACCATTTACCGTCTATCAGGTCCTTGAAAACCGTCACCCGCCGCCCGCTGCCAAGGATGACAGCATAGTACATCCGGGACAGCGCCCGCGCCCGCCACCATTCGTCGTCCACCCGCCAGAGGTCTTCGATGGCGGCGACCGGAAGGCGGCGGCCGAGAGCCACCATCAATGGGCGGCCGGCAGCATCCTCCTCGACGGCGACCGGTTCCGGCAGGTTTACCGGCCTAATGGTGTCAGCACGTAGCGTCTTTCCGGTATCCGGGACCACGGTTCGACCTCCTTCATCTTGTAAAGCTGCGGCGCGCCCATTTTGAGCTCCAGCTGGCGGATATCATCCAGCAGCTTCTCATCCGACCTGACGTCGGTGAAAATGTTGTCCTGTTGTCCCGCCGGCCGGCCGATACGAACAAGTCTAATGCCCAGTTCCTCAACCGGGCCGGGCTGCAGGCAGCATTCCATGACCTGCCTGACCCGCACCATCGCAGAGCGGCAATTCATGGCCGGCTCCTTGAAATGAACAAGCTTCTGCCAATGCTCATCGAGGCTGGTGCGGCTCCATAATTCAACGCTTCTCATGCCGAGGCCCTGATGATTGAAGCGGGCGAAAGCGCGATAGAGCAGCGATTCAACGGCCATGAGAATAACGTCAAGCGATGCCGAAGGGGAAGGCAGGCTGGTGCTTTCTTCAATTATTTCCTCCGATTGCCGCGGACAAAGCGGCGTGCTGTCGCATCCGGCTGCCAGTTCACCGAGGCGCCGGCCCTCCGGCCCGAATTGGGCCTCCAGCTTAAACAGCGGAATCTCAGCCACTTTGCCCATGGTATGAAGCCCAAAATCGTGCAGCCGGGCCTTGATCTTAGGCGACACCGGCAGCAAATCACAGGAAAGGTCCCTGAGCCAATCCGTCTCATTGCCGATGGCGCGGCAGCCGCCGCTCGGACCAGTCGCAGCCGCCAGGCAGGCCGGGAATTTCCCCCCGGCGATGCCGATGCCAGCCTCAAACCCGGGAGGCACCGCCTCCCTGACCATAGCGGTAAGGGCGTCGTCATCTGGGTAAAGCAACCCGAGGCCGTCGCAGCCAAGGTAAGCCTCTCCCAGCACAGTTCCCTCAACCAGCGGGCTGACCTTCTCCAGAGCGTCCAGCACCCCGTTCCAAATCCGCCAATAATGCGGCATGTCAGCGTGCAGTATCTCCAATCCGCCGTGCCGCGAAAGTGCCTGCGGCAGGGGCATATCCCGTTCCAGTCCTTCCAGTCCAGGGGTGAAATCGAGCAGGCGGCGCCGCGAGCCGAGCGAATAGGCCACCGCCACCGCGCGTCCGGCAAGGTCATGACGGCGCAGCACTTCGCAGCGAAGCGGAAAATGGGGCAGCAGAACACACAGCAGCTTCACTCAACCACCACCAGACTTATTCTTCTCCTGAAAGAACCACTTCTAGCTTGACGCCGACCGCTGGCAGGAAGAAGAGATAAAAGAAAAATCATACACCGCCTCGCAGCATACTAGTTCAAGTGTTCTATCATTGTAATAGAACACTTGTACGTTGTCAAGGGGATCCCGATGATTGTTATTGGGCGCGCCGCAGCGCATAATGATGCGAGCAGTTGCCAGCATGGAAAACCATCACGAATATTCTGAAAAGCAGCGGATTCTCGTCGGCACCTCCGGCTGGAGCTACCCGCGCGGCGAGGGTAGCTGGAATGGTCACTTCTATCCGCCCGGGACCAAAAATGAGCTCGGCTATTTCAGCCAATTCTTTAGTTGCGTCGAGATCAACTCCTCGTTCTACTCCCCGGTAAATCCCGCCTGGGCCTCCGCCTGGGCCAGCAAGACGCCGGATGGCTTTGTGTTCACCGCCAAGCTGTGGCAAAAATTCACTCACCCTAAAATGTTCGAAACGGCCACCGGCGAGGCGGCGGCCATCTCCCGTGATGACGTAGACCTCTTCCTTAAAGGCATCGAGCCCCTGGCTGCGGCCGGTAAACTGGGGGCGATACTCGCCCAGTTCCCGCCCAGCTTCGAGAACACCGGCGGCGGGCGACAGACCCTCGAAGCGGTGCTGAAGACATTCGGCGACTTACCCATCGCAGTCGAGCTGCGGCACAGGAGCTGGAGCGATGACCCGGCGACAGCCGAATTACTTTCGGCGTACGACGCCGCCTGGGTGCAGACAGACGAGCCCAGGTTCAGTTTTTCCATCGCCCGGGAGCTGCCGGCGACATCCGAGCGGCTGGCTTACTTCCGCTTCCACGGCCGCAACGCCGCGGACTGGTGGACGGGCAACAATGAGACCCGCTATCGCTACCTCTATTCACAGCAAGAGATAGAAGAGCTGGCCGGCAGGGTCAAAACCTCCGCGGCTGCGGCTGAGAAGACATTCGTCTTTTTCAACAACCATTGGAAAGCCTACGCCCCGCGGAACGCCGGCGATCTGATCAAGGCGCTCCAGCTACCGTTTGCCGGATTGCCGTTATTAATGCCATCCCAGAAATAAGTACATTGACACCGCCACAGTGCCGACCTATGATACACGCGAACTCGACGAATGGTCTTTCGTGACCAATCTATCCTGCGGTGTTAGCGGAGAGCTATGGAGGTTTCCTCCCCGGTACTTCAGGCCAGGCGGTTCGGCGGGCGCCTAAGGTTATATCTGGGCGTCTACCGGGCGCTGGCGCTGGCCGTAGCCGTGAGCCAGCTGGCAGTTAACGGAGACAGCATGCCCGTTGCCGCCGGAATCCTTATCCCGACGGCGACTGGTTATACCCTCCTCAAATTCCTGATTCCGGTGTCGCCCCGGAGCAACATACTGGGACAGGTCATCCTTGCACTGGACCTAATCGTGTGTGCCGTGCTGGTATGGTTGACCGGCGGCATCAACAGCCCTTTCCTGCTGTATACCCTGTCTCCGGTGCTCTCGTCGTCTTTCTTCTACGACTCACACATGACGGCGATGGTCGGCATCGCTTCGACTTTGAATGTTCTACTAGTCCAGCTGGCCAATCCGTTCTATGATTTCAGCCCAGGGCCGCTGGAGCTGGGTTACTACCTGATTTACATCGTAGCGGTTGCTTTATCGGCGTCGCTGCCATATTTAGTCAACATCAACCTCCACCAGAGACTGCGCGGAGAGTTCATCGCTGAAGAACGTGGGAGGCTGTCGCGAGAAATCCACGATGGGACAGTTCAAACGCTTTCAGCGCTCAAGTGGCAGGGGCAGGTCATCGAGCGGGAACTCAAGCGGCGGAGTATCGAAATGCCCGAAGTGGGCAAGCTGCTCAGTCTGGTGGATGAAGCCAGAGTGGAAGCGCTGGAATCACTGGAACTGTTGAGGCGCTACACCGGCTGCGGCCAGCTGGTATCCCATCTAAAGAATTACCTTCATCATTTGAAACAGGACTCCGGCATCGACTACCACATTGACCTGCCGGGTGAAGAACCGTCACTGCCGCCCTATACTGAACTCCAGCTGCTGCGGATATGCCAGGAAGCGGTCACCAATATCAGGAAGCATGCCGCGGCCAGTGCCATCTCGCTGGCGATGACCCAGAACAACGGCCATCTGTTAATCACCATCGCCGACGACGGCCAGGGTTTCGATTTTGATTCGCAATCTCGCGCCGCAGGTCCGCAGGGTCACGGTCTAAGCGTGATGAAAGAACGGGCAGAAGCTACCGGCGGCAGCATGACAATCATCAGCGCCCCTGGGCAGGGTACCACAGTCAAAATAGATGTGCCGATCGGCAGGAGATAACGGGATGTCAGAAACCACCAGAGTATTAGTTGTCGACGACCACGCCATCGTCAGGAGCGGCCTATCCAGCATATTGGCCGGTGAATCAGCGATTAAAATCGTTGGTGAGGCGACAGACGGCAAAGAGGCCATCGCCAAGGCCTCGGCGCTTCAACCGGACGTAATCCTCCTGGATATTCTAATGCCGCGATGTACCGGGCTTGAGGCGCTGCCGCTGATACGGGAGAAAGCTCCTGAGGCGAAAGTGCTCATGCTGACGGTGTCCAACGAAGAAAAAGACCTGTTCACAGCGCTGAAATACGGAGCCCAGGGCTATGTGCTTAAAGGCGCGGGTATTGCTGAAGTGGTCAACGCCATCAAGAGGATTGCGGCTGGAGAGGTCATCCTTTCGCCTCAAATGGCCGGCAGTTTGGTATCCGAATTCCGTCAGCGCCAGAATTCCAAGGAAGAGATGGACCTGTCCCCCCGAGAGCTTGAGGTGTTAAAACTGGTCGGGGAAGGGCTGACTAACGCCGAAATAGCAGAAAAACTATTTCTGGGCGAAAGCACAGTGCGAACATACCTTTCCAGGCTTCTTGATAAGCTGCACCTGCGCAACCGCGCCGCCGCCGTAGCCTATGCCACCAGACGCGGCATGACCAGCGCCTGATTTCTTCCGCCCTACAGGAAGGCTATCCGACCGGCCGTTTCGCCGTTATTACTGTATGAGCAGTAAATTTTCGGCATAGGCGGTGGAATATGAAATCAAAACGGTTCGCCCTGTCTGGATTCTTCCTGGCATTAGCAATACTGGCCACCTCGGCGCCGGCTTGCAACCCGGTCTTTTCCACCGAAAGTCACGTTGCCATCGTGCCACGGGTCCTATATTCCGGCCAAACAGCGGAACTTTCGGTAGCTCTGCTGAAGGGAGACTCCTTTACCTCCGGAGATGTCAAGGTCGAACTCCTTAAAGAAGATGAAGTCGTCGCCAGTTCAAAAAGCCGAATCGGCGGCAAAGGCCTCATCCAACTCCAGGTGCCCCAACTCCCTTCCGGCGACTATCAGCTCCAGGTCAAGGGGCCAGGCTTTACCGAGAAGGCTTCTATCAAGCTTGAAAGCTCCTTCCTGCTCTTCCTGGAGACTGATAAACCCATCTACAAGCCCGGCCAGACCATCCGGATAAGCCTGATCAGCCTGAACTCCGAGCTGCGGCCGGTGAGCCAGGAGGTTACCGTCGAGGCTCAGGACGCCAAAGGTATCAAGGTCTTTAAGAAAGAAGTCTCTACCGATAAATACGGCATGGCCGAATTGGATCTGCCGCTGTCCGAAGAGCCTAATCTCGGCACCTGGAAACTGACCGCCGCCGCTGAAGATTCCAGAGCTCAGCTCGACATCAAAGTCGAAAGATATGTCCTCCCCAAATACGAGGTCAAGGTGACCTTGCCCAAGGATTGGTTCCTGGCCTCTGACCGCATCGCCGGGAAGGTTGAAGGAATATACTCCTTCGGCAAACCAGTTCAGGGAGAACTTGAGATTATCGCCAAGCGCTACGTCGGCACTTGGCAGGAGTATGCCAGGGTGGTTCTCAGTATCGACGGCGAGACGACTTTCGAACTCCCGGCAGTGGGTTATGTCGCCGGGGTGCCGGCTTCGGGCGGTCTGGGCAACGTCGATATCGAATTCGTCCTCCGCGAGCAGTCCACCGGCTATGAGGAAAAGACTACCAGGCTCCTGACCATCGCTGAAACGCCTCTTGTCCTCCGGATCGTACCCGAGGGCAACGTCTTCCAGCCGGGCTTGCCCTTCAAAATCCTGCTCCTGTCCGAAGACCCCGGCGGCAAACCGCTGCCGGCCATGGTCAATGTCACCGCCAGCTACCTCGGCGCTGACTACCAGCAGATCAGCCAGGAGTCCGTAAAGGCCGTAGATACCGGCAATGGCCTGACTACGATAATGCTGTCCCCGCCGAACAAAGCGATAGCCATGATCATCGAAGCGCGAAGCGGCGGTTCAAATGCCAGCCAGACGCTGCTGGCGGGCTATTCCCCGTCTGGTAACTTCATCCATTTGGAGATGACCTCCGCCGCCTCCCTTAAGGTCGGCGACACCGCCAAATTCCGGGTCCATGCCACCAAAGAAGCATCGAATTTTTATTACGAGGTCATCAGCGGCGGCCGGGTCGTCTTTTCAGATTTCAGCCGCAGCCGGGACATCGCTTTCCAGGTAACGCCGCAGATGGCCGGCTCCTGCCGCCTGCTGGTTTACCAGGTGCTGCCCAACTCCGAGATCGCCGCTGACTACCTGCCGTTTGGGATCGAGGCAGCTTACCCTAACCAACTGGCGGTTCAATTCAGCTCCGATGAAGCTAAACCGGGCGACAGTGTCGAGATCAATATCCAGTCCCAAGGCCAATCACGAGTCGGCGTTGTCGTCGTGGATAAGTCGGTCTTCATCCTGGCTGAGAACCGAATGAACCTGGACCAGGTGTTCGCCGAACTGGAACGGCTATATATGACTCCGCAAGCAGAACTGCATAACGTTACTATTTACCCTTCCATCTTGACTAAAGGCGCCGCCGATATTATCAAAGAGGCCGGCGTCATCATCCTTTCCGACAACAAAGTACCCGAAGGTAAAGAATATAGTTCGCCCTGGAACGACTTGCTGGCCGAACGCGGCGGGGTTGTCTTCGGCGGGGCGGAAAAGGCAGGCGCCGTACCGCCGGGACTCGCCCCCCTGCCGTCTCAGGGCAACCAGGCTATTGATACCTCCGCTCTGGCTCAAGTGGAGCGCATCCGCCAGTATTTCCCCGAGACCTGGGTGTGGCAGCAGGTGGTGACCGACGCCGACGGCAAATCCAAAATCAAGCTGACGGTGCCCGACTCCATCACCACCTGGATGCTGCGGGCGGTGGCAGTGTCCGAAGAAAGGGGACTGGGCATAGCCGAGGCGGAACTTAAGGCTTTCCAGCCGTTCTTTATCAAACTGGACCTGCCCTACTCTGCCGTCCGCGGCGAGGAATTCCCGGTAAAAGTGGCTGTCTACAACTACCTCGACATGCCGCAGGACATCGTCGTCGAGCTAACGCCCGCCGGCTGGTTCGACCTCCTCGACAATTCCCAAAAGATCGTCAGCGTCGGTCCGGGCGATGTCGGTTCGGCCTCCTTTACCATTCGGCCAAAAGGCCTGGGGTTCAACGACCTAAAGGTCACCTCCCGTTCGACCGCGGCAGCTGACGCTGTGGCGCAGCCGCTCCTAATAGAACCCGAGGGCGTGCCGCGCGAGTTTGTCGAGAACCTCATCCTCAAAGATGGGGCAACCAGAACGATCAGCACGCAAATCCCTGAAGGAGCTGTCGAGGGCTCCGGCAAGGTGTTTCTCAGCGTCACCGGCAGCTACCTGACTCAAACAATTTCCGGGCTGGAACAGCTCATCCAGATGCCCTTCGGCTGCGGCGAGCAGAACATGATCGTCTTCGCCCCTGACGTTTTCATCACCAAGTATCTCCGCGATTCCGGCCAGCTCAAGGCGGAGGTTATGGCCAAGGCTGAAAAGCTGATGATCACCGGCTACCAGCGTGAACTGACCTACCGCCGCGCCGACGGCAGTTTCTCCGCTTTCGGCAACCAGGACAAGGAAGGCAGCTTATGGCTCACCTCCTTCGTGTTGAAGAGCTTTGCCCAGGCCAGGGACATCATCTTCATCGACCAGAAGGTGCTTGATGACGCCGCGGCTTGGATCATCAAGACCCAGAATGCCGACGGCAGTTTTGAGGCGGTGGGTTTCGTCCACCACCAGGAGATGCTGGGCGGGCTGTCCGGCAAGGACGCCCTTACCGCCTATGTCGCCAGCGCCTTACTGGAGGCAGGTGAGAAGACCGCCTCGGCCCGAGCCATCAAATACCTCGAAAGCAGACTAAGCGGCATGGATGATCCGTACACTCTGGCGCTGACTGCCTACACCTTGGCGCTCGGGGGCAGCCCGCAAAAGAACGCCGCCCATGACAAACTCATGGCCATGGCTATCGAGGACGAGAACGGACTGCACTGGGGCAGCATCGGTTTCGCCGAACCGCTACCGCAGCAGCCCGCTGGCGGCGTTGGTAAACCCGGCGTCGGTGTCCCGTTCATGCCGCCGCGGGAGAACCGCACCGCCGTCGTTGAGACTACGGCCTATGCCATGCTGGCTCTGACCAGCCAAGGCGACGTGCTCAACGCCGGCCGCGCCGGCAAGTGGTTGACTTCACAGCGTAACAGCCTGGGCGGTTACGGCTCCACCCAGGACACCGTCGTCGCCCTGCAAGCCCTGACCGCATACGCCGGTAACATCCGCGCCGATGTTGACCTCACGGTCCGTGTCAACGGTCCAGGCATCGACCGCACCCTGCGCGTCACCCCGGAAAACTTCGACGTGCTTCAGGTCATCGAGCTGCCGCTCGGCGCGGAGGTTCAGATCACTGCCAGCGGCAAGGGCGAGGTCATGGCCCAGGCCGTCACCCGGTTCAATATCCCCCGGCCGGAAGAAACCGAACCTATCCTCACGGTCGACGTCGATTACGACTCGACAAATGTCGCAGTTAATGATCTGGTTCAAGTCACCGCCACCGTCAGTTTCAACCCACCGGAGTTCATCGCCTCCGGCATGGTGGTGCTGGACATCTCGGTGCCTACGGGCTTCACCCCCGTCGTCGAGTCTATCGATGCCGCAATAAAGAGTATACCCATCATAAAGCGCTACGACATCTCCGGGCGCAAGGTTATCTTCTACCTGGACGAGATCAAAGCCGGCGAGACCATCACCATCAAATTCCAGGTCAAGGCGACCTACCCGGTGAAAGCCAAAGGCGCGGTGTCACAGGTATATGCTTACTACCAGCCTGACCTCAAAGGCGAAACGCTCGGGGAGGATATGGTAATTCATTAAGCCCATTAGAGGAAAATACGAAAGGGGCGGCTATCTAGCCGCCCCTTTCGTATTGGGAAGGGAGGAACGCTATTTCTAACGGTTGTCTATCACCTGGTCATCGATGCGAACCAGTGCCGGTGAAGGCACCGGGCCGAATCCGGGCAGAACCGGCAGGCGGTGAGGAGCATGGTAAGCAGAAGCCGCCGGGGTCTCGTCAGTTTCGCCGAGTGAGATGTTAGGCAGCCAGTTGAGCCATTTAGGCAGGTACCAGTTGGCCTTGCCGAGGAGAGTCATGGTAGCCGGCACCAGGACGCAGCGCACCAGAGTGGCGTCAACCAGTACCGCGACGGCGAGGCCGAAGCCCATTTGCTGGAACATCACCATATCTCCCAGAGCGAAGCCGCCGAAGACAGCTACCATGATCAGAGCGGCGCCGGTGATGAGCTTGCCGGTGGAGGACAGGCCGAAGGCTACTGCGTCGGCTGTATTGCCGGTCTTGAGGTAGCGCTCGCGGATGCGGGACAGCAGGAACACCTGATAGTCCATAGACAGGCCGAACAGCAAGGCAAAAAGCATGAGCGGCAGCCAGCTTTCTATTACCTCAACCTGGATGAATCCGAAGAGGCTGGCGCCCACGCCCTGCTGGAAGACCAGCACCAGCAGACCATAAGCGGCGCCGACCGACAGCAGGTTCATCAGGATAGCGGTGGCCGGGATCACCACCGAGCGGAAAGCAACCGTCAGGATGACGAAGGACAACGCCAGGACAAAGGCGAAGATTATAGGCGTGTATTGATCCGTAGTAGCATTGAAATCCAGAGTACCGGCGGTGGCCCCGGTGACCATGGCGCGGGCGGGGGCGCCGGCGAAGGCCGCAGGTATGTAGTCAGTCCTTAATGCGGCAACCGCGTTCATCGAGTCCAGGCTCTGGGGATCGCCAGCCAGGGCGGCGTAAATGATCGCCAGGTCTTTGTCGGCATAGGGGACGACGCTGGCGCCGGAGAAGGCGCTGTTGGATTCAATATCCTCCAGGAGGCGGGCGATAGCGGCTTGAGTCGCCGCGGCATCGATGTCGCCGTCCACGGCGATGATAGCCGGGGCGTCCATGCCGATATGGAATTCCTCGACAAGTACCATAAAGCCGGCTTTGGCGCGCAGGTCATCCGGAAGGCCGGAAATGCCCGACATACCGGTGTTCTTATCGAAGTACGGAGCCATGGCTGCCACCAGGATGCCGGCGACGATGACCATGCTGATGATCGGTTTATGGGTGACTACTTTGACCATTCCAGCCCAAAAACCGGTGACCGCTTCCGATTCTTTCCTGTCGGCGCGGGCGCTGAAGGGCACGTGCACCTTGTTGATGCGGTCGCCCAGGAGGCTGATAATCGCCGGCAGGAGAGTCATTGAAGCGACGATAGCGGTGACGACTACCAGGATCGAGCCGATGCCCATGCTCTTGAAGATGGACAGCGGGAAGACAAGCAGGCCGACCAGGGCGAGAACGACGGTAATGCCGGAGAAGAAGATAGCTTTGTTGGCGGTCCTGCTGGTTACGGCGATAGCTTCAACCTTGTCAAGACCCTTCCGGCGTTCCTCACGGTAGCGGGAGACAATGAATAAAGAGTAGTCGATGCCGACCGCCAGACCCATCATGGTCACCATATTGGTGACGAAAAAGCTGAGATCCATCGCCTGGCCGACCAGCGAGGTCAAGCCCAGCGCGGCGACGATGGCTACAATACCGAGGGCTATAGGCAGGGTGGCGGCTACCAGGGCGCCGAAGACCACGGCCAGAACAACCAGGGCTACCAGGATGCCGATAGTCTCGCCTTTGCTCATCGTCTCTTCCGCCAGTTTGGTGGTGTCGGCGTCGAAGGAAGCGGTGCCTGTATAAAAGATCTCGAAGTCCACGTTGGCGGCGGCAAACGCGTCGCCAACGGCGTAAACTTGGTCGACGTAGTCCGAACCATTCTCCGGCATCAACAGCGGGATCATCATGCTGTGGCGGTCAGCCGAGACCAGTGATTCATCCTGAGTCATGTAGTAATTGACGCCGCCCTTGATGACGCCGTCGCCCAGGGCGGTGAGATCGGCGAAGAGCTTTTCGACCCCCGCACGGTAGGCGGCGCTGTCGACGGTATAGGTTGCCGAGCGAACGATGATCATCTCATCGTCAGTGGACTCAGCTTCAGGATCAATCGGTTGAGCCAGCCGGTCGGTGATCAGGGTATCAGCCTGCCGGGACTCGGGATTATCCATCACCTCGACCTCGGTGACCAGGACGCTGCCCAGAAGAGTCACGATGAGGCCGATGGATACCGCCAGGGATGCCAGCCACAGCCCGATGGTGACCCAGGGACGCCGGGCGGAGGCTCTTGCCAGTGATGAAATGCCGTTGTTCAGATTCATGGTGTTCCTCCCTTTTTTGTCTGCCATAATCATATCCGGGCAAAGCTCCGCCTTTAACCGCCGGTAGGACGGATTTAAACTGGATTGTGTGGGGGTTTTCAGACTGCCTGAACGGGCAGGTCGGCGCTAACGGGGTTTATTCAACGAAGACTTTAACCTTGCCGTCCCCGCCGTCGATATCCACTTCAAGTTCGGCCAGGGCTTCGATCAACTGGTCTATATCTTCATCTTTAATATTCTTGAGGTTAAGGTTGACGCCGCGGCTGTGCAATTCCGCTTCGATCTTATCCCCGGCTTCGTGGGGAATCAGTGAAGTGAATTTCATGCCAGCCCGGATGAGCGCCACCGGTACGCGCACGTTGACCCGCTCCGGAGCCCCGGCACCGCGGCTGCCGGGGCTGTCAACCAGCACTCTAAGGTACTTGATCTTGCGGCTGATACGGTCAGTCAGAACTTCGATCGGTTTATCACCGGATGCTTTCTCACCCCGGTCCACAGCTCCGAGGAGGCGCATAGCCTCATCAACAGTGATCTTCTTCGTGTCCAGCATCTCCAGTATCTTCTTGCGGCTATCCATTGTTCTTTCTCCTTGTTCTTTAGACTAAATAAAATCAAACATCATCTTGCGGTTGCCGGTCTGGATATCCAGCTTCAAGCCACGCATGGCAAAAAGCAGCCGCCACACATAAGGCCCGGCCATCATCAGCGGCTTTGCCCTGCCTGCCGGTACCAGTATTATCGCCATGATTATCACCACCGGCAGGGCGATCAGCATTAGGAGCAGCAACACCGGGTAAATCAGGAACCAGGGCAGCCACAGCCCGATGAAACCGTCTCCGGAAGGTACTTTCAGATGCAGCAGCAGCGGCGGCCAATTCATTCTTTTCTCCTAGGCAAACAGGCTTTCCAGCCAGTTCCAGATCTCGGAAATGTGGGTTAACACAAAAACCAGCAAAATAATCGACAGGATAAACCCTACGCAGCCGATAACACCTTTCACTCCAGTCTCCTAACCGCCTCGTCAGCAGAAATTTCACCCCGCTCCAGCATCTCCAGGACGTCTTTGCTTGAGTCTGCAGCCGGGCGGGGCATTGCTTCGAATTCAACCATCTTAAGCCGGCTTGCCAGCTTATCCAACCGGTTTTTTACGGTGGGATAGCTGATACCGAAAAGCCGCTCCATGTCTTTAATGGAGCCGTGGGCGCCGATGAAAGCCATGATGAAAACCTGATCCTCGGCGGACAGCGTAGCTAAAACTGGCGGAGCGAATTCCCCCTCGATAGCGATGCCGCTTTCGGTCAGCCTGACCCGCTCGACCACCAGGGCCGCTCCACCGGTTAACCGGGTCAATTCATTCCATTCTTTAATCAATTTGAACCTCCACCTTGACTTTCTGAAACTATTATACCGTATTATTTGATTTTGTCAATAGTTATTTTAAATATTTTCATATATTACTCAGGCATCAATGACAATTCTGGAGTTTCACGAGACGTTTCAATGGGGGGGGTTAGAATCTGATCGGCGGCGCGCCATCGATCGGATTACCGGCTGGGGCAGTCTGCGGGCTTCCGGCCGGCCAGTCTACCGAGAGAATTGAGGAGGATGCAGGGGTTGTCGTTCTTGCTGAAAAATCGGTCGGCGCCGCCGTTCAGGGCAGCCTGTCGGGCTTCCGGGCGGGCGCTCATAGCGATGACCGCGGCGCCGGGACATAATCTCCTGAGCTCATGTATGAAACCGCCGCCGCTGGATTTGCAGGCTAATTGCCAGTCAAGCAGGATGATGTCCTGGGTGCTACCGGCGGCAAGGTTGACGGCTTCATCGGCGCGGCCGGCGACGGAAACCAAGGTGTCCGGCTGCTGCTCTAAAAACAGCTTGAGCGCCGAACATACCTGAGGGTCGCCGTCGGCTACCAGCACTCTCAGACTGTTATTCATTCTACGTTGTCCCTATCGGTCCAGCAGGCGGCTAATGCCGCCGCCGCTGGCGCTGTCGGGATAGACATCCACCCGGCGCTCTTCCCTGATTGGAATGCGCGACGCGTGAAGATCAGCCAGCCAGGCGGCGGTGCTGATAGCGGCGGCTAATAACACTAACCACATATCTTTTCTCCTTTGTTTATTTGATTGAATAATACGCCGGTCAAGTGCCGGGGTAATCTGCTGTTGGATCGGATTTCAGATAGCCGCAGGGCGGGTTTTTATTTAGCCGTTAGGCTAGGCGAGGGCTTCTTGCCGTTGCCCCGGCGTTTGCCTATACTTACGCCGTAACATACGTGAGGTGCTGCGATGGATTTTGGCATGGCAAACCGGCTGTCAAAGATATTCCGTAATGATGACAGGACCGTCATGCTGGCAGTGGACCACGGCTACTTTCAGGGGCCGACCACCGGCTTGGCCGAGTTCGGCGCCTGCATCCCGCCGCTCGCCGCTGAAGCCGACTGCCTGTTCATCACCCGCGGCATGCTCCGCAGCTGCATTGACCCGGGGTTGAACGCCTCCATCTGCCTCCGCGTTTCCGGCGGACCATCCATCCTGGGCGAGCTATCACGGGAAGACGTGGTGGTGTCGATCGAAGAAGCCCTCCGGCTCAACGCCGCCGCCGTGGGCATGTCCATCTTCGTCGGCGCCCCGGACGAAGAAAGAACCGTCGCCTCTCTGGGGCGTTTGGTCAGCGAGGCCGAGCGTTACGGCCTGCCGGTGATGGCGGTGACCGCCGTGGGCAAGGATATGGCCCGCGACGCCCGCTACCTCGGCCTGGCCTGCCGCATGGCCGCCGAAGCCGGGGTGCGTATTGTAAAAACCTACTACTGCGATAATTTCGAGAAAGTGGTCTCCGGCTGCCCGGTGCCCGTCGTCATCGCAGGCGGCAAGAAAATGCCTGAAATGGCGGCCTTGCAGATGACCGTCGAGGCTCTTAAAGCCGGGGCTAAAGGCGTAGACATGGGCCGCAATATCTTTCAGTCGGATAACCCGGCCGGTATGCTCCGCGCCGTGAAGGCCATAGTGCATGACCAGGCGACTGCCGAGCAAGCTTTCGCCATTTACCGGGACGGGTAAAACCGGCTCCCGGTGGAGGACCTCGTGAAAGTCGCCGTTTATTATTCCAACGCGGACATCCGCATTGAAGACCGGCCGGTGCCCGAAATCGGTCCAGGCGAATTACTCATCGCCATGAAAGCCTGCGGTATCTGCGGCACCGACGTCATGGAATGGTACCGCAAACCCAGGGCGCCCCGGGTGCTCGGCCATGAGATGGCAGGAGAGATCGTCCAGATCGGCGATGGCGTGACCGGTTTTCGCGTCGGCGACCGGGTATTCGTCTCCCACCACGTGCCCTGCTTCAACTGCCGTTACTGTGAAACCGGCCGGGAGTCCGCCTGCCAGACGCTGCACGCCGGCAATTACGACCCGGGCGGTTTCGCTGAATTCATCTGCATACCGGAGTTAAACGTGCGCCACGGTACCTTCACCTTGCCCAACAACATCAGCTTCGAGGAAGCGGCGATGATCGAGCCCCTGGCCTGCGCCGTCGCCGGGCAAAAGCGCTTAAACGTTGCTGAAGGACAAACTATCCTGGTCATCGGCGCCGGCATCTCCGGCCTGTGCCACATCCGCCTGTCCGTACTCTCCGGAGCGAAAGTCATCGCCTCGGACATCAACCCTGCCCGGTTAGAGAAGGCCTCCCGGATGGGCGCCGCGCATGTTCTGGACGCCGCCGCCTTTTCGACGGACCGGTTGAAAGAACTTAACGGCGGCCGCCTGGCAGACACGGTCATCGTTTGCGCCGGCGCCGAAAAAGCCGCCACCGATGCTTTTGATTCCGTCGACAAGCGCGGGGCAATCCTCTTCTTCGCCGTGCCGCCGCGGCCGCTGGAGCTGCCTTCAGTCCGTTTCTGGCGGGAGGAAATCTCCGTTCTGTTCTCCTACGGCGCCGCCACGGCTGAAATCAAGGAGGCGTTGGATCTCATCGCCGGCGGGCGTTTCGCCGCCCGGGACATGATCAGCCATGTCCTGCCGCTGTCCCGGATAACCGAGGGCTTCAAACTGGTAGCCGAGGCAAAAGACTCTCTAAAAGTAGTCGTCGTGCCGGATTGAGCTGATTTTGTAAATTATCGTACTAAACCTATTGACTTTGTATAACAGTGGTGTTAGTTTTTAACATTAAGAAATCCTGCGCTTTGTTTAGGGGAATCTGCCGTGATCCGCAGGCCTTTGCTGGTGAGGTATCGAACTCTTCTCGTATTCTATAGCGACCTGACCCCTCCGGAGGCAGCCTAAAATGGCTTCCCCCGGCACAGGCTGGGGCGCTAGGCGCAGCGTACTGGCGCCGTATTTCGTCTTCAATTTCGTGGCTATTGCTGTCGCTCTTTCGCTGCTGTCATTCGCCGCCATCACCATCGGCCGCGGTGCCATTGAGCGGAACGTGAAAGCCCAGATGGAAAGCGTAGCCGCCCTCAAAGAGCAGCACATACACGAGTGGATAACCCACCTCAGCCATACCTCTTTCTGGATCTCGGGAGATCCGGAAATCCGCAGCGGCGCGCTGGTGCTGACCGGCAGTGAAATTACGCCGGAACAGCGTCTGGAGATCAGTTCGTTCCTCCGTGATGAGTTCCAGCGCGCCGTGAACCTCGGTGACATCAGCCATATCGCCTTGATGGATCTATCAGGGAAAATCATAGTCGCCACGGATCCTGGCTGGGAAGGCTTAAACCGGGCCTCGCAGCCCTATTTTACCGGTGGAAAGCTGCGGCTTTTTGTCTCTGATGTTTTTCAGAGCTCTTTGCTGGGACAACCGGCAATAGTAATCTCATCTCCGATGCAGGACTCTGACGGGGTCGCTTCGGCCGTCCTGGCGATGTACGTTGACCTTACCGAATTGAGCGCCATCATGACCGAGCGCGCCGGGCTGGCCGAGACCGCTGAAACATTCGCCACCAATAGCGACCGCCTGCTCCTCACACAGTTAACCAACCGGCCCGGATCTATCTTTGAGACCGTCATCACCGGCGAAGGCATTACCCGCGCGGTAAACGGCGAGGAGGGCGTCGACCTCTTTGTTGATTACCGCGGCGAACCGGTCATCGGCGCCTATCGCTGGATACCGGAATATCAGATGGCTTTGGTCGCCAAAATAGACCAGGCGGTGGCCTTCGCACCGGTCCGGGATTTGCGCAACCTGGTGATCCTTATCGCAGGCGGGCTTTTCGCCGCAGTGTTGATTTCCGGCGTGTGGTCGGTGCGCCGGACTACGCGCTCCCTGTCCGGCCTGGCGGCTTATGCCGTCAGAATCGGCGCCGGCGATTTTTCTGCTGCGGTCTCGACCGAGGGTGAAAATGAGGTGGCGCTGGTTGCCCAAAATATCAAGGCTATGGTCGACCGCCTTCATCAAACCCAGAATGAACTGGAAGACCTTTACAACGCCGCCCCCTGCGGCTACCATTCGCTCGATGCCGAAGGCCGTTTCACCCGGATCAATGATACCGAACTGCGCTGGCTGGGCTACCGCCGTGAAGAAGTGGTGGGCGTCAAGCGTTTCCCCGACCTGCTGGCCCCGGAAAGCGTCGAGGTATTCAAGCAGAACTTCCCGCGTTTCAAAGAGTCCGGGGCGGTCAAAGACCTTGAATTCGACCTGGTCCGTCGGGACGGCTCGATTCTGCCGGTACTTCTTTCGGCCACCGCCGTCAGAAATGACCGGGGAGAATATCTGAGCAGCCGGTCAACGGTGATCGACTACACCGATAAAAAACGCTCCCGGCTGGAGCTTGAAACAGCGAACCGTTCACTCGCCGCCGCCAACGCGGAGCTGGAGGCCTTCAGCTACTCCGTGTCCCACGATCTCCGGGCGCCTTTGCGCAGCATAGACGGCTTCAGCCAAGCGCTCCTCGATGATTACAACAGCTCTCTGGATGACACCGGCAGGGACTATTTGAACCGCGTGCGCGCCGCCACCCAGCGCATGGGGCATCTGATTGACGACATGCTCAGCCTGTCCCGCGTCACCAGAACGGAGTTCAAACTGGAAACAGTGGACTTGACCTCCCTCGGTTTTGAGATAACGAACGAACTCGCCGCCGCCGAGCCTGACCGCGAGGTGGCTGTCTCCATCGCTCCGGGCATCAACGTCTCAGGCGACCGACACCTGCTGCGGGTGCTGCTGCATAACCTCCTGGAGAACGCCTGGAAATTCACCAGGAAGACGCCGGATGCCCGCATCGAGTTTGGGCGGGCGTTTACTGACGAGGGAGTGGTATATTCCGTTATGGATAACGGCGCCGGGTTCGATATGAAATACGCCGACAAACTCTTTAGCCCTTTCCAGCGGCTGCACGCCGTTAGCGAGTTCCCCGGCACCGGCGTCGGGCTGGCCATCGCCCGCCGCGTCGTCAGCCGCCATCGCGGCCGGATTTGGGCTCAGGCGGAGCCGGGCAAGGGCGCCGCCGTTTATTTTACCCTGGATATTAATGAAGGAGGACAGGCGAATGGAGAACCGCTCGATGCTGCTGCTGGTTGAGGATAACCCGGATGATGTCCTACTGACGGAACGGGCGCTTAAAAAACAAAACATCCTGAACAAGATGACTGTGGTCACCGACGGGCAGCAGGCGCTTGATTTTCTGCTGGGCGGCGGCGCCTTCGCCGGCCGTGATACCCGGGACCTGCCCGCCCTGATCCTCCTTGACCTGAAGCTGCCGAAAATTGACGGTCTCGAGGTGTTGAAGCAAATCCGCACCAATGAATTCACCAAACTCATTCCGGTAGTCATCCTGACGTCTTCCAGAGAAGAACAGGATGTCATCCGTTCCTATTCCCTCGGCGCCAACAGCTTCATCCGCAAACCGGTTGATTTCATCCAGTTCACCGAAGCGGTCAGGCAGCTCGGCCTGTACTGGCTGCTGCTGAACGAACCGCCGCCGAGAGGAGGCCGAAGCCAAGATGGATAAATTGATCCGCCTGTTGATTGTTGAGGACAACCCGGATGACGCCGTTTTAGTGACCCGGGCGCTTGAGCGCCGCGGCATGGAGCTGGAGTGGCGGCGGGTGGAGACCGCGGAGGCCATGTACCAGGCGCTGAAACAGGAACAATATGATCTCATCATTGCCGACTACCGGCTGCCCCATTTCTCCGCTCCCGAGGCCATCAAACTGCGCGACCGGCTGGCGCCGGAACTGCCCCTGATCATCGTCTCGGGCACTATCGGCGAGGAACTCGCCGCCGATGCCATGGTCGCCGGCGCCCAGGACTATGTCATGAAGAACAACCTCACCCGGCTTCAGGTAGCGGTGGAGCGGGAGCTGCGTGAGGCGGGAGTGCGGCGCAAGCGCCGGGAAGCTGAAGCCGCCCTGAACCGCACCCGGGAACAATACGCCAACCTGATAGAAAATACCCATGACCTGGTGCAAAGCATCGACGGGTCCGGCAAGCTGCTCTTTGTCAATAATGCCTGGCTCGCCGTTCTGGGTTATTCCCTCGATGAAGTCGCCGGCCTCAATATTGCCGACGTCGTCCATCCGGATTCCCTGGCGGCGTGCCATTCCATAATGGCTCTGGTAAAAAGCGGCGTTCACCCCAGGGGATTCGAGATCAAGCTCCGGACTAAACAGGGAGAGGACGTGATCGCCGAGGGCAACACCGTCGGTTACTTCGTTGACGGCGTCTTTGCCAGTACCCTGACCATTTTCCACGATATCACGGCACGGAAGCGGCATGGGGAGAGGATATCCCATCTCAACCAGGTGCTGGGCATCATCCGTGATATCAACCAGCTAATCGTCGGTGAAAACGACGAAAAAAGCTTGCTGCAGAAAGCCTGCGAACGGATGGTGTTCCCCGGCTCGGACTACGGCGCCGCCTGGATTAGCCTGGTTAACCCCGGGGGCGAGATGGATCTGGTTGCCAACGCCGGTTCTACGGTCGAAGGCTGCGGCTGCATCGAAAGGGTGCTCGATATCACTGACCTGGCGCACGACCGGCTGGTCAGCCACCGCTGCCACCTGGGGCGGTTTTCCGCCGCTCTTTCTCTGCCCCTGTCGATCGAAAGCCAGCCTGTTGGAATCATGAACGCCTGTTTTATTAAAGCCCCCACCCTTTCCGCGGAGGAGAAGGATCTGATGCTGGAGCTGGCCGGCGACCTGGCGCTGGGCATAGAAAAGATCCGCAAACGCGAGGAGCTTGGGCGCCGTAACCAATTCATCGAGACTATTATCGACAGCCTGCCTATCGGCCTGGCGGTCAACCGGATGAGCGACGGCTCGACAGTTTACATCAACCCCATGTTTGAAAAGGTATATGGTTGGCCCAGGCGGGAAATCAGCGGCGTCGCCGAGTTTTTCCAGAAGGTATATCCTGACCCGGAATACCGGCGCCAGATCCAGGAAAGGGTGATGGTGGACATTTCAAGCGGCGACCCGGCGCGGATGCGCTGGGAAAACATCATGATTACAACCCAAACCGGGGAAAAACGTTTCATCAGCGCCGCTAACATTCCCCTGCCGGAACAGGGACTGATGATTTCAACCGCCTGGGACGTCACCGAGCGGTCGAAGGCGCAGCAGGAAATCGCGCTCAAGGCTCAGCTTCTTGACTCCGCCACCGACTCCATTTTCCTGGTCGAGCCCGGCGGCCGGATCGTCTACGCCAACGAGGAAGCCTGCAAATCACGCGGCTATAACAGGGAGGAAATCTTAAGACTCAACATCACCGACATCCGCACCCCGGATATGGCAGGGCTTTACAAAGATCAGATCGAACAGGTGCTGAGGGATGGCGAAGCCAGTTTCGAAGCGACTCACCTTCGAAAAGACGGCACCGTGTTCCATGTTGAGGCCAGGGCAAAGAAAATCACCAGCGGCGAGCGGACGCTCATTTTGGCCATCGCCCGCGACATCACCGAGCGCCGGAGAATGGAAAACCAGTTGGTGGTTACCGACCGCCTAGCTTCGGTCGGCGAACTGGCCTCCGGCATCGCCCATGAGATCAACAACCCGCTGACCGGCATCATCGGCTTCGCCGAACTGCTCAAAGAAAAGGAGCTGCCGGCCGATGTGGCGGATGACGTTGACGTAATTTACCGGGAAGCCATGCGCTGCGCCGAGATCATCCGCAATTTACTGACTTTCGCCAGGCAGCACCATTCGGAGCGGCAGTTGCTGAACGTCAACAATGTCGTGGAAAAAGTGCTGGAACTCCGGGCTTATGAGCAGCGGGTGAACAACATCAGCGTGACACGGCGTTTGGACGCCGGCCTGCCCGCCGTCCATGCCGATTTTTTCAGTCTGCAGCAGTGCTTCCTGAATATTGTCATCAATGCTGAATACTTCATGAGGAAAGCCCACAATGGCGGCAATTTAACCGTCGCCACTGAACTCGCCGGAGACTTTATCCGGATAACCTTCACCGATGACGGACTGGGTATCCCGCCCGAGATCGTTGACCGCCTGTTCGACCCGTTCTTTACCACCAAGGAGGTGGGCAAGGGCACCGGGCTGGGGCTGTCCATCTGCCACGGCTTGATTCAATCCCACGGCGGCACCATCAGGGCGGAAAATGCCCCGGGGGGCGGCGCGTCATTCATCATTGACCTGCCGCTGGAACAGCCCGCCCATGAATCAGGCGCCGGGGGTAACGCAGGGTTAATCAGTTGATTCGTACCAATTTTAACATCCAAGGTAACGGCGGTAACCCTTTTCCCAGACTTGCTCATGATGGTTGATTGACGCGCTTTTAAAGCCGATGCTATCATCTCGCGAGTCGCTGTGAATGGCCTGACTCGGAATCCGGCGGATTGAAGCTGGCGGACCGGAAATCGTTCTTCCGGCGGATTTGCTAGACGGATCGGACCGCCACTCGCGGCAGTTGATACTTCGGGGCGATGAATTTGACCTTCAATCCTGGAAAAAACAGGACCGAGTGAATAATCACCGATGACGTTATCAAGTTCTAATACTTGGGAATACTGCGGTCAACTTTCCCCATCTGAACATAAATTGTTCTCTTCCAGCCTTATCTTTGATACAATAGCGATGATTGTCGCGCGCCTGGACCCAACATCGGGTAGCCGGATTAACAGATGTGAAGGAGACCGCTGATGCCTGCCGGAATGCTCATCGACACCACCAAATGCATCCTCTGTCTGAGATGCGAAAACGAGTGCCACAGTTTCTACGGGCTCCCCAATAAACGGTTGGAAGGAACCGACGACGCGCCGGAACTTGACGCTTATCATTACGTAGTTCTACAGGCTCATGAGGTGGCGACCCCCACCGGTCGGCGCACCATAGGCGTGTCCAAGCGCTGCCTGCACTGCTTCAGCCCCGCCTGCGCTTCGGTCTGCCCGGTAGCGGCGCTGCATAAGACCAAAGAGGGCCCGGTCGTTTGGGACGAAGGCCGCTGCATCGGCTGCCGCTACTGCCAGAACGCCTGCCCGTTCGATATCCCCAAGTTTGAATGGGACGTGGCCTGGCCCAAAATCCAGAAGTGCATCTTCTGCCATGAGAAACGCCTGCTGCAGGGAAAAATCCCGGTCTGCGCTGAAGTATGCCCCACCCAGGCGATACGTTTCGGGGAACGGGCTGATATGATCGCTCTGGCGCACCAGCGCATCTCGGAAAGCCCTGAAAAATACTTCAACCACGTTTACGGCGAAGAGGAGGTCGGCGGGACGCTCAAGTTGTATATCGGCGCGGTGGATATGCGCCAGCTTGGCTTCCCGAGTGAGGTTGAGCCAGAAATGTACCCGGAATACACCCACGAATTCCTGAGCAAGATTCCCGTCGAGATCGCTTCTCTTGCCCTGTTCCTGGGAGGCGCCTATCTCTTCCGCAGCCGCCGCGAAGCCGCTTTGGCAAAGCAAAATCATGACACTGAGAAGCGAGGTTAAAAGGTGACAGTAAGACTTTCCCGACGTCATTTTGTCGAACTCGCCGCCGGTTCCACCGCCGCCCTCGGCATGTCCCTTTTCAAATACCCCGAATTTGAGCGCCTGCTTGCTCAGTCGCTGCAAGAAGTGCCGGTCATCTGGTTTCAGGGTTCCGGCTGCAACGGCTGCAGTGTTTCGGTCCTCAATACCTTTCCGGTCACCATCCAGAACCTGCTGCTCACCGAGGTTGTCTCCGGTAAGCATGTGTCCCTGCGCGTTCACAACACCGTCATGGCGGCCCAGGGCGACCTCGCCATGAAAGCCCTTTACGACACCGAGACCGGACCCTTCGCCCTGGTCGTCGAAGGCGGCATCCCGCTCAAAGACGACGGTTTCTATTGCGAAGTGGGCGAAAAAGACGGCCACGGCATCCCGATGACCGAAACCATCGCCCGGCTCGGTCCGAAAGCCATCGCCACCATCGCCATTGGCACCTGCGCTTCCTCCGGCGGTATCTCTTCGACCCCGCCCAACATCGGCGAGGTGGTTGGTGTGGCCGAGTTCTACAAGCAGGAAGGCATCACCACGCCAGTAATCAACGTGCCAGGCTGTCCGCCCCACCCGGACTGGTTCGTCGGCACGCTGGCCCAGGTACTGATGAACGGCCCGGAATCCGTCGAAGTCGATGAGGATTTGCGGCCGCTGGCTTTCTACGGTAAAACGATCCATGATCAGTGCCCCCGCCGCGGCAGTTTCACCGCCAACCAGTTCGCAAAAAACTTCGGCGAACCGGATTGCCTCTACCTGCTCGGCTGCAAAGGCCCGGTGACCCACGCCGACTGCAACATCCGCTTGTGGAACAACAAAACCCGCTGGTGTATCGAAGCCGGCGCCCCGTGCATCGGCTGTGCCGAGCTCAAGTTCCCCGGCCACCTCGGCCCGATCCACGAGCCGATCGACCTGTCTAAAACCCTCGACAAGGCCGCCATCGGCATCGCCGCCGCCGCCGCGGTGGTCGGCGTGACCGCCGCCGTCGTCACCAAATCATCGGGCGAAAAGTCCGGGCACTAACCGAGAAAGCGAAGGATAGATAAATGGGAACAATAGTCATCGATCCCGTCACCAGGATTGAAGGCCATCTTAAAATCGAGGTGGTGGTGGAAAACGGCGTGGTCAAGGACGCCCATTCCTCCGGCACCCTCTTCCGCGGCTTCGAGATGTTCATGAAAGGCCACAATCCTACCGATGCCCAGCATTATACCCAGCGCATCTGCGGCGTATGCCCGGTCTCGCACGGGGTGACCTCGGTGCTGAACCTGGACAGCGCTTTCGGCATCGCCGATAAAATCCCTGCCAACGGCCGTATCATCCGCAATCTCATCCAGGCCGGCAACACCATCCAATCCCACATCCTGCATTTCTACCATCTGGCGGCGCTGGACTACGTTGACGTTACCGCCGCCGCCGATTATTCCGGTTCGGATCCCGGCCTCATCAAGGTTCGTGATTTTATCGGTCGGGCGCTGGCGGCAGGGAATACAGCCATGCTCGGTCCGTTCTTCCCCCGCTACGAGGGAGACTACCGCCTGCCCAAAGCCATCAACCAGAAGGCTGTTGCCGATTATGTCAAAGCCCTGGACATGCGGCGGCTGGCCCATGAAATGACGGCCATCTATTTCGGCCGCATTCCCCACGGCCCGGGGCTGGTTGTCGGCGGCGTCACCCAGGGACCTACCGCCGACAACATCCAGTTGTACCGCCAGAAACTGACCGTTCTCAGGGACTTCATTGATAACGTTTACCTGCCGGATGTCATCGCCGTCGCCGAGGTTTACGCCGACCATTTCGAGCAGGGTTTCGGCTGCGGCAAGGTGCTGTCCTACGGCGTCTTCGACCTCGATTCCAACGCCGACCTGACCAAACGCAGGCGCTTCCAGCCTCAGGGGGTGGCCAATGCCTCTCTGTCGCTTTCGGCGATGGATCCCAAGTCCATCACCGAGGACGTCAAGTACAGCCGCTTTTCCACCCCGTCGGCCTACCCCGGCGACGGCGATACCAAGGACGACCCGCATAAAACCGGCGCCTATACCTGGCTCAAGGCCCCTCGCTACAAGGGCGGCGTCCACGAAGTCGGCCCGATGCCGCGGATGCTGGTCGCCTACCTTTCCGGCGACGCGGCGGTCAAGAAAATGGTGGATGATACCCTGACCCATTTCAAAGCCCCGCCATCTGTCCTGTTCAGCACCCTCGGCCGCCACGCCGCCCGGGCGCTGGAGTGCAAGCTGGTGGCTGACGCCGCCGACAAATGGCTGGACGAACTGAAGCCAGGCGAGCCCTTCAACGTGCCTTTCGAAATCCCGGACGAAGCCGAAGGCATGGGGCTGTGGGAAGCTCCGCGCGGCGCGCTGGGCCACTGGATTTCCATCAAGGACAAGAAGATCGACCGCTATCAGTGCGTCGTGCCGTCCACATGGGACTGCTCGCCGCGTGACGATAAAGACCAGCCCGGCCCGATTGAGCAATCCCTCATCGGCGCCAAAGTGAAAGATGAGGCTAATCCCTTCGAAGTCGTCCGCATCGTCCGCGCCTACGACCCGTGCCTGGCCTGCGCCGTCCACCTGTTGCGTCCCAACGGCGATGTCATCGGCCAGTTCCGTGTTGCCTGAATGTCCTGAAACCAGCAAGGAGGTGCCATTTGACCAACCGAAACGTACCCCTCTTTAGCTTCTGGGGCGTCGTCCAGTTCCTGTTCCTGCTGGGCGCCATCGGCGTGGCTGTCGCCAAGCTGATCTGGGGCCTGGGGGCGGTGACCAACCTGTCAGACAACTGGCCGTGGGGCCTGTGGGTCGCCTTCGACGTCGGCGTTTACATCGCCTCGGCGGCCGGCGGCTTCGTCCTGGCGGCCATCGTCTACATCTTCAAGGTGGAAGCCTTCCGGCCGCTGGTCAAGCCGGCCATCCTGATCGCCACCCTGGGCTACACCATCGGCGCCTTAGGCATCGCCATCGACCTGGGCCGCAGCCCCTTGATCATCCACCCGCTGTGGATGTGGCAGCCCGGCTCGATCATGTTCGAGGTGGCTTGGTGCGTCATGATGTACCTGACGGTGCTTTACCTGGAGTTCTCGCCCAACCTTTTCGCCCGCTTCGGCTGGGTGAAGGCCGCATCGGTGCAACACGCGCTGGTCGTCCCCCTGGTCATCTTCGGCATCCTTCTGTCCTTCCTGCACCAGTCGAGCCTGGGCGCCCTGTTCCTGATCACGCCTGACCAGCACGGGCTGTGGCATCTGCCGCTGATGGGCTATCTCTTCGTCATCTCGGCCATGTCGCTGGGCTTGTCGGTGCTGACCTTCTTCTCGGTCATCATGGCCAAGAGCTGGAAACTGACGCTGCGGATGGACCTATTGCCCAAGGTCATGGCCATCGCCGCCTGGATCCTGGTCTTCTACCTGGGCCTGCGCTTCTACGATACGGCGGCCTCCGGCGGCTTCTCGGAGTTCGCCTTCGACGAGTTCGGGGCGCTGTTCCTGGTGGAGGTCGGCCTGGGCATGGTACTGCCGATCATCCTGATCGCCATGAAGAAGGTGCGGGAGTCCCGGAGCGGCTTGCTTTGGGCGTCGTCGCTGATCATCATGGGCCTGGTTTTAAACCGGGTGAACACCCTGGTCATCTCCCATGCGCCGGCGCGCTTCGGCAGCTACTTCCCGACGGTGTGGGAGTTCATCTTCACCCTGGGACTCATCTTCGGCGCCATGTTTGCCTTCCGGCTGGCGGCGCGCTACCTGCCGCTGTTCTCCGAACAGAAGGCCGGACTGCCTGAATCAGTCGCCCGCGCCAACCCTGAAGTGGTGACTGCCTGATCCTGCTGTCGAAGGAAATCTTAAAAAGAGAGGAGCCTCTTCCGGCTCCTCTCTTTTTACTTCTCCGCTGTTTTTTCCAGCATCGCCAGGGTGACCCCGGAGGGTTCGTTAAACAGGCAAATCTTCGTTGAGTCATTTACCGAAAATGGCGGTTCGACAATGAAGCCGCCGGATTTTTCAACCAGCCTGGCTTTTTCTTCGATATCTTCCACCCGGATGTAGATGGTGAGAAAAGGCAGTTTGGCCCGCCGCAAAGTGAACACTCCCCCGCCGCTGAACGCCGATGATGACCCCCCGGCGGGAATCTCATGGATAGTGGTGGCAGGATCATATTCAAGGTCCCAATCGAAGACTTTGCGTAAAAAATCAACGGTCTTCACAGCGTCCGACGACGCCAATTCCCAATATACAACCGGGTTCTTCAAATTGTTCTCCCTGAAAATATCAGGTTCTGGCTTCAGCCCCGATAAAAATGACATGCTCGCGGTTCACCGCCGCGAACCCGAATTTCCGTCCGTATGAAGCTAGATCGACATTAAGTTCAACATCTGTCAGGGGTAAAAAGGCTTCATCCCGGTGCAAAGCGGCTGGCAGGTCCTGCCATGTCTCGCCGAAAAATGAGCCGCGTACCAGCAGGTGCGGCAACTCGACTTCAGCCCGCATCGCTTTTTTTTGTCGCATCGGGTGAGAGCGTTCCATACGGCAGCCTTCGATACAGCCGTGTTCAACGACACACAGGATGCTGCCCCGCCTGGCGTAACCGGCCTCCAATTGCCGGTGCGGTATCGCGGCGCCCGGTGCGTATACTGACACATTTCGGATTTCCAGATACTCCCGGCTTAAACTGGCTGTCGGGTTGACGCAGGAGTTTAAAGCGTCGAGAAGCCGTTGATTGGTTTTACAGGTGATTTCTCCATGATATAAAGCATCTGCGGTAAACACGGACACTTCAATACGCTGCATTTGAGCTGCAAGGTGTTTGGTTTCCTGCTTGTTTGTAGCACCGGAAGACATCATTTCGCGCCCCCTCTACACCGGGAGGATACTAGCACTATTTGAACGGTCATTCAAGGGGATTTACGGCACTGATCTTGCCCGAGAATCGCCCCTTCGAACCCCCTGGCCCCCCGCAGGAACTCATCGGCCGTCGCGGCCTTCTTGCCCTCCTGCTGGAGTCCCTTGACGCCCAGCACGCCGTCTCCGGTGACGATCCCGAACGGCATTGACGGTTGGCCGGCAAGAGCGGTAACCGCGCCGGCGGGTGCTGCCGCCGGTATATCGAGCGGTCGGGTCTCGATGAGTTTCAACAGTCTGCCTTCCCAGGTGGTAAAGGCTCCCGGCCACGGTTGGAACGCCCGCACCTGCCGCCAGATCTCTATCGCCGGCCGGTTCCAGTCGATACAACCCTGCTCTTTGCTGAGCATCGGGGCATAGGTTGCCCCCGCCGCGGGCTGCGGCGCCGGGGCAATTTCACTGCCCGTGATGCGCGGCAAAACCTCAAGAAGAAGGTTGGAACCGAGACAAGCCAGGCGTTCGGTCAGCGAGCCGGTGGTATCATTGTCGCAAATCGGGGTCGAAGCTGTGGCAAAGACAGGACCGGTGTCAATACCGGCGTCCATGCGCATGATCGAGACTCCGGTGGATTCATCACCGGCCAGTATAGCAGCGGCCACCGGGGCAGCGCCGCGGTGCCGGGGCAGTAATGAAGCATGCACGTTGATGCAGCCGTACATCGGAATTTGGAGTACTGATTGCGGCAGAATCAGGCCGTAGGCGGCGACGATGATGGCGTCAGGTGCCAGAGACCGCAATTCTTCGGCGACTTCCGGTTTTTTCAATGAGCGCGGTTGAATGATCTTGAGGCCGAGACCGTCCGCCAGGGCTTTCACCCGAGAAGCGGTTAGTGACCGGCCGCGGCCGGCCGGGGCGTCGGGGCGGGTATATACAGCGGAAACGGCGTAGCCAGCCCCTATCAGCCCTCGAAGGATCGGAACGGCAAACTCAGGCGTGCCCATGAAAACCAGTTTCATTGAATCAGTACCATTTTCTCGGGGCGATTGTAGCACCAAATATTTATTTTTTCACCGCAGCCGGGCATTACGATTGCGTGGGCTAAAAAATAGAGCAACAGAGAGTATCGCGCAGAGTAGCGGGGGGCTGAAGCACGTGCACAGCCCCTTGTAACGGTTGCCCGCGGCAGTATCCGGCTGGTAGTATAGATACATCTTTTTGACGGCTTCCGCCGTGACAAAACGACCCTAGGAAAAGCTTGAAGACGGGGGCGTTTTGTCTCTCAACGGGGAGATATAG